>JAFSBM010000113.1 GCA_017437285.1 Ruminococcus sp.
ATTAAGCGGCATATTCACAATGAGAATAATTTTCTGACTGACATTGTCAAAGGCAATAACCTTATCAAAAAGCATAAGGTCAACGTCCTTGAAATTCTCGGTATCCTCTGCACTGTTTCGTACAGTCGGCTCGGAATATCCGAGATAATCGTATGAAAAATAGCCGACAAGTCCGCCTGTAAAAGAAGGGAGATAATCGAATTTCGGACTTTTATATTCCGACATAAGCTGTCTGATATGTTCATAGGGATTATCAGATTTAAGCCTTACATCACCGATTTTCATATCCTCGCCTTTGCAGGTGATTTCAACCTTCGGGTCGAAACCAAGAAACGTGTAGCGTCCCCACTTTTCATTTGCCGCTGCCGATTCAAGCATATAGCAATGGGATGATATATTTTTCAGTTTCTGCATAGCTTCAATGGGCGTACAGATATCTGAAAGTATTTCACAGCTTACGGGAATGATATTGTATTTTCCGCTTGCTGCAACTTTTTTTATTTCTTCAATATCGGGTAAAAATTTCATAATGCACCTCCGTGTAAAACAAAAAGCTCCTCTGATTCTGTCAGAAGAGCTTTCGCTGTGCACAAACAAAAACGCCCCTGACAGAATTTCATAAAAATAGAATTCTGCCAAGGACGAATAGCTGCAAATATATATAACTTGCCCGTATCCGCGGTGCCACCTTGATTCACAGGAACGACCCTGTGCGCTTAGCAGAGTGCCAACACACTCCCGACAACTGACGTATGCCAACACGTCGCAGAATACTCAGCATGGCAAAACCACGCTTTTGACTGCGCCCTCAACGGTCCATTTGACAACTTGTTTCTTACCTGACTCTCAGCACCACAGGTTCTCTGTAAAGGCATCATTGCCGTTATCTCCGTCTCAACGGTTTATGAATATTCAGTTTTTTACATTATACCACTATCGCTTTACTTTGTCAATAGGTTTTCAGTGTTTTTTATATTTTATTCAAAACTCAGTGACTTAGTTCGTGATTTCAGTTGATTTTCCATGTAATGCCAATTACGATTTTTGTTATTGATTGAAAGCCAGATTATATTTCTTTTAACCGTCAGCTGCGATTGTACTCAAACTTCTCAATCTGACAGCTATGCTTCTTCTCTTTCTCATCATAATTAATACCGACCAGAAGAATATCTCCGCCATAGCCCGAAATTGCATCGCAATAACCGTTCTCCTTAATCTGCTCAATCGCACCACCACTGGAATGATTCCATTTCAGCTCAATCAGAAGTGCAGGCTTGCGAGAATTTTTCTTCGAGAAGAACAGGATATCTGCATATCCCTTGCCGCTTGGAAGCTCCTGAAAATCGCAATAATCATCCACACGACTAACATAAGCAAGCATGATCACCATACGCAATGCCTGTTCGTTGTTGTAGAATTTGGCATTGGCATAATACTGATGTGCCATTTCAATTCGCTGTGCGACTTCATCACCGTCCATGCGGAGGGTGGCTTTCAGCAGGGCATCGGAGTTTCGGATGACTCTGGAGAGTTCTTCACGGGAGCTGTTCATAGTAGCAGTAATGAATTCCCGTCGCACTTCTTCGTTCGGAATATAGGCAACCCCCTCTGCATTGTTGAATGCCAAATATCCAAGATGAATCAAGAGAGTTAGAACATCATCACTGTTTTTCATGCTCTTCATATCATTTTGGAAGGTTCTCGGATTAATTTCTACCGTTTCTCCCGAAAGCATTGCTAATATCTTTTTACGCACATCATCGAAGTCTGTATCGATGTAAAATTTTAATGATTCATAGGTTTCCGTCGTTGTCCAGTAACTTCCGAATTCTCCGCTATCAATCGCATTCATGACAGAATTCGGACTATACACCGACTGCATATGGTTGAAGGAATAACCATCATACCAACGCTTGCATTCCTCAAAATCCATATCATAAAGTTCGCACAAATCCTGCACTTCCGATTCGGTGAAGCCCACATACTCTGCAAGCTTACCAGGACTAACCATAGTGTACTCTCTGAAATTATTCAGTGCAGACTGTGTGCCATACTTCTTGATGGGCAGAATGCCTGTGATGTAGGCAAGCTTGATGAAAGCATCGGATGCCACACCCTTAAACATGGCTCTCAGAAATCTTACATATTCGTCTTGCAGAGACTTATTATCTTTCGCCTCACGGAATAGACAATCCCATTCATCAATGATAACAATAAACTGTTCATCTGTAGCGTTATTAATGGTGAATAACGCATTCGCTAAAGATTTTTCATCCTTGTCAACAATATCGGGATAAATCTCAAGCAATTCTTCAATTACCTGCAACTGCATAAAAGAGACAATCTGCTCCATTTGCCCTTGATCAGCTGCAACGCTTTTCAACCATTGTATGTCAAGAAAAATAACCGTATTCTTATTCAGCTCATCTTCAAACGTCGGCAGTCCAGCAATTTTCAGACCAGAGAAAATCTCTCTTGAATCACAGCCCTTGCTGTAATATGCAGCCAGCATATGTGCCGCAATGGATTTTCCGAAACGGCGTGGTCTGCTGAAGCAGATGAGCGGACGCATTCTTCCGATTCTGTTATTCGTAAACTCAATTAATCCTGTTTTGTCAACATAGGTATCATCGCCCGCAACAATCGCAAACGCTTTATTCCCCGGATTCACATACTTTCCCATATGGCACACGCCCCTTTCTTACTATTGGTATTATACCATAAATTCTGCACTATTGCAAGTGCCATGGGAGAAGATTCAGAATTCTCCCCATCCCATCATTTATTGCAATCTACTCTTTGCACTTTGCTACTCCTATTGAATTTGCTTGCAACGCTTACAAGGTATATGGCATTTTATTTCTTATAGTACTCATAATACCCTATTCGTCTATGTAAGCATGATACATCTAAGACAACCTCTTGCTCTGGAAAACTACCAGGATGCCATAAATAGAGCGAGGACACTATATGAGCCCCTTTTCGTATAATGATAGTGTGAATCTTATTTTTCTTATTGGCAAAATGTGCAGCCGTTTCTTTGTAAAAAGAAGTAGATAAAAAAGGTCTTCTGGAAACTCGCATTTCCCACCTCGATAAACAATAATGTCAAAAGGAACAGGTGGAAATTTCCGAATTTCTCTTTGATAGGTATCTATTAGTACATCATCATAGCAGCTGCCTCTTTTTAATCCGTGACTCTGAATTGAAATCAACTTATTCATGATTGATTCATCTAAGTTCCGAATATAGTCTCCCCATGTTTGCTCACAAAAGGATTTTAATTCAGCATCATTAGTGAACTCTTTTATCAAATCTCTTTTTAATAACATTTTGCTAATTCTCCCTAAATTTGATACAGTTCTGACCATGTGATTACTGATTTTTGCCTAATTTATACACCTAGATGCCTCTCAATCACCGCCATAATCTCATCCAGCCGCTTCTCACCAACGCCTTTGATACTGCCAATTGATATGCCCATCATACTACAAAAAGGAGCAGGCTCAATCGCCTGCTCCACATCAATGCTATTTTAAGTTAAGGGGTCAATAAGGGGTCAAAACCAATTTTATAGAAAATAATAAATCCTCGAAATGGCTATATTTCGAGGATTTTCTGGTTGCGGCGGCAGGATTTGAACCTACGACCTTCGGGTTATGAGCCCGACGAGCTACCTAGCTGCTCCACACCGCGATATTCAGATGTCGTATCCCTTACGACTTAATTATTATATCACATAATGCGAATAAAGTCAAGAGGTATTTTTCAAAATTACAGATATTCATCAACTAAGGATATTTAAACTAAATTTAGATATATTTTTTAGTTGATTTTGCACAAAAGACAAATTCTTAACCACGACAAAAAACTTGTGCTGAATGAATGTACTCCGCACAAGTTTTTATTATTTAAAATCATTTTATTTTCTCGCTGCAATATAAAAACGGTGAATGTTTCCGCTAATAAAGCCATTCTTCAAGATTTCCTCCTCCACATGAAGAAGCTTTTCAAAGCATTTATCAACAGAAAATCCAACAAATTCCCATTCAATGATTTTAGCAAACCACACAAATGCCGCTGTATCGTAGAATTTTATAGGGCGGAAAGCCTCACCGCTTTCAATCACCTGAAATCCGGCATTTTCAAACAATTTCACCTGAGATTTCAGATTGTGATCTGAAAATGTAACAGGAACAGACGGCAGAACTAACTCTACAAGTTCACGGTCATTTAATTCGCCAACCTGCTGAGTTATAAATAATCCGCCTTTTTTCAGCACACGAAAAATTTCATTTATATCATAACTTCCGTGGCGATTTATCACCACATCAAAGCTTTCATCTGCAAATGGCATATGGGAATAATCCGACATTTCATGAAAATCTATGCCAAGGGCTGTCAGCTTATTTCTGCAAAGCTCAACATTCGGCGGATAGCCCTCCGTGGCACTTGTAAAATGATAAGGATGACCAAGGGAGAGCAAAAACTCCCCTCCCCCTGTATCAATATCAAGAAGTCTGTCATTTTCACCAACATATTTCTTGATAACTGTCCTGTAATCCCACGGTAGATTATCCTCCTCAGAGTCAAATCTGTCCTCAATATAGCTGAAATCCCAGCCTATGATTTTAGCCTTTTCTTCTTCCTGTTTCCATTTGATATATAATTTATCATTCATAAAACTACTCCTTTAAATTTGTAATAAAGTGCAGTTTCCGACAGCTTTTACTCAATACATTCGCTGTCACATCAACTGCATTGAGTAGTTATCTCGTTTAATCACCATAAAATTCACCTTATTTTATAGCAAACGACAAAATCTTTTGGCGTTTGCTATTTGCCGATCCGCACGGAGCAAACTTTAGTTTGCGGATGTGCGAGGCACTTTAAATCATTAATTATAGTGAATGTCAAATTATATTTGACGTTCACTATAATTTCCTTATATATTTTTCCTGTATGTATTGGCTGAATGGTGTTGACAATATACCTGCAACAATACCTATAATCCACGAATATTTCGGAGTTACAAAAATACAGAAAAGCACGATAAGAGCAATTACTGCCGCCCAGTAAATCAATTGATATTTACCGCTTTCCTTGTTCATTTCTGCAATTACATCTCTGCCCGATGCTGAATGGGGAGCTGTTTCTATAAATTCCGCCGCACCGCTTGCTCCCGATGCTTTGCGGAAATCTACACTGCACACAAATGCCGAATCGGAATATTTCTTGTTATTGAGAATTTCCGAAACCGCCTTTGTAATTCCCTCTGCGGAGTCATTTTCAAGCATAATTCCTGCACCAATTTCAGCAGCCCTCCTTGCCACCGCAAACTGCTCACCTGTCTGTGGATAAAGCACCATTGGAGTAGCCATATATAGACTTTCTGATACGCTGTTCATTCCGCAATGGGTTATAAATACATCAGCCTTTGAAAGAATTTCAAGCTGATTTACATAGGGAAATACGCTGACATTTTTCGGTAATTCCCCTAAATTCTTTGGATTTACTGCATTTCCGCAGGAAATTATCACATCTGCCGAAATATTCTTCAATGCCTCAATACATTTATTATAGAAATCAGGACGGTCATTAATTACCGTTCCCATTGAAATATACACAAGTTTGCGATTTGTTGATTTATCAGGCTGTTTATCTGAAAATACCGACGGACCAACAAAGGCATAATGCTCCGAAAAACACTTCGAATACGGCTGAAAATACTTTGTTGTATAAACAACCGAGTCTGTATTATTGTCGCTTTGCACCAACGAAAGAACATTGTCAACTTTATAACCGTATGGTTCAAGCTTTTTCAATTCCTTTGAAATTTTCGGCAATCCGAAAATCATATCCGCCACTTCCGCAGGACTATTTTTCATATATTTTGACGAAAGCTGATTAAACGCAAATGTACTTGTTGAAACCACCATGGGAACATTATGCTTCTTGGCATTAAGCTTTCCCCAAAAACATACGGAATCAGTATACACAACATCCGGCTTGAAATCGGCAAATTCCCCTGCAAGAAAATCATTCATTCTGACAGTAATCCGCAAATCCTGTATTGACATTTCAGTTGTGGAAACCTTTTTAAGTCCCTGCTCCTCTTTCTTAGTAAGTTCACCTAAGAATTCATTGCAGGAGATAAATTCTGCACCGGTCGCCTTGATTTTCTCTCCGAATTCGTCAAAGGAATAAAACCGCACTTTATTTCCTCGCTTTACAAGTTCTGAAACAACAGGCAGCATAGGGTTTGTATGGCCATGGGCAGGAATTGAAAATACTGCTATCCTTTTCATTTTTCATCATCCTTTCTATCATCAAATATCGTAGCAAAAAACTCAGCCATAGAACGCTGAGGCGGTATTGCAAGACCTCTGTTTTCATCGCCTAAAATAAGCAGCGTATCCCCCGGCTTTATGTTAAAAATATCTCTCGCCTGCTTGGGTATAACAATCTGTCCCTTTTCTCCTACTGTGGCAGTCCACGCATAATATCCCTTTGGTGTATCCATAACATCAGCTCCTAAAAGTATAATTTGTTATACTTATCATACCACACAAATCAATATTTGTCAAGGGCATCTCTAAAAACTCGTTTGATTAAAGGGGTTTTTAGAGATGCCCTCAAGACTTATTTTTCAAATCCGTTGACAAATGCCCCAAAATAGAGTAAAATAATAAGGACATCTCTAAAAGCCCCTTTTTCTTTAATCAAACGGATTTTTAGAGATAGCCTTAAAGGTAAACCTATATTCAAAGAAAGAATGATAAATATGAAAAAAGTTGTAACCATACAGGATATTTCCTGTTTCGGCAAATGCTCCCTCACCGTTGCCCTGCCCATAATTTCCGCAATGGGCATTGAAACAGCAGTTATTCCAACTGCTGTGCTGTCAACTCATACAGGTGGATTTGAGGGATATACATTTCACGATTTATCCGATGATATAGCCGATATTTCTGCCCATTGGAAATCTCTGGAACTGCAATTCAACGCTATCTATACAGGCTATCTCGGCTCTGCATCTCAGGTGCAGATTGTATCGGATTTCTTCGACAGCTTCGGCAATGACAATAATTTCATTGTTGTTGACCCTGTTTTAGGCGACCACGGCAGGCTCTATGCAGGTTTCAATGATGAATTTGTAGTACAGATGCGTCAGTTGTGCAGAAAAGCAGACTACATTATGCCAAATATGACTGAGGCAAGCTTTCTGCTGGATATTCCGTATACAGAGGCAAGCAACGAGGCTTTTGTAAAAGATGTGCTGAAAAAGCTGTCAGGGCTTGGATGCCGTGTGCCTGTTCTTACGGGTGTGCGTTTTGGCGATAACGAGGGTGCGGCAGCTTATGATTCTGCCACAGGAGAATATTATTTCTCATTCGGCAAGCACGTTGACCGACAGCTTCACGGCACAGGGGATATTTTCGCAAGTGTATTCACAGGAGCTGTTACTCTCGGAAAATCCCTGCAGCAGGCTCTTGATATGACGGTGAAATATATTGCCGACTGCATTGAAGTTACCCTACCCTGTGCTGATGAGGTTTGGTATGGCAGCTGCTTTGAACTATGCCTTGATAAGCTGATTGGTTATACAAAGGAGTAGAATTAATGAAGAAGAACTATATTATCGCTATAGTAGTTACATCAGTAATTTTAATTCCGCTTGTGTTGATTTCCTTGTTTTTTTCATCTCACACAATAAAAATTAAAACAGAATACGGTGATGAATTCAGTATCTTGTGTGATGATTTCGGAGATTTATATGTTTTTAATGATGTGAATTCATCATTTGAAACTGACCTTTATTATTTTTCTGATAAAAAACAATTTCACTCCGTATGCGACAATCAATATATCAGATGCTATAATATTTTTGATTGTGACGGCGAATGGGATAAAAACAAATTATCGGGTAAATTTATTTTTAAGCTAAAAAAATATGATGAGTTTTTTGCTGTGCGTTATGGCGATGTAAAATATTCATCTGAATATATGTTCAAGGATGCTGCAGAAAAAGTCAAAAATGAGTTTTTGTGTGATCCTTTGCTTATGAAACTATGTATTGCCGATTTAGATTATCTGTATCACGATGAAATGATAGAAATTGGAAAAAAACTTATAAATCAAGAATATGAAGAACTTGAACAATATGGTTTAACTAAAGAAATGATTGAGGATACTGAATCTTTAAATCAAAAAATTAATATTATGAAGAAATATCTTAAGGGTATCTCTAAATATACAAAGGAATGATTTTATGAACAATTCTGAACAATTCATTGTACTTAATGAAACACATCTGCCGCAAATGGCTGAACTTTACAAAAACTCATTCGGGCGTGAACCTTGGAATGACGACTGGAGCGACAAGAATCAGCTTACACAATATATAAAGGAGATTTCCTGCTCTTTCAATTCCCTGAATTATGGACTTTTTTTAGATGGAAAGCTTATTGCAGTTTCAATCGGTATGATTCGCCATTGGTGGGAGGGTACGAATTACAATATTGAGGAATTCTGCGTTTCTCCCGAATTTCAGGGCAATGGTATCGGCTCCCGATTTATGGGAATGATTGAAGCTGATATAAAAAATCGTGGCTTGTGCGGAATATTCCTACAGACCGACAACGACAAACCTGCCTATAACTTCTACAGAAAAAATGGATTTAGCGACCTTTCATCTCACGTCAGCTTATATAAAAGAGTAAAAGAATAGCCGTTTTCCAATTTTTCACATCGTGATTACAGCGGGAAATACTGTCAATAATAATATCAACCTGATTTTTAAGGAGATATTATTATGGCATTTAACAAAGTTGTAATTTCGGGAATAAACACCTCGGAGCTTAAAGTCTTAAAGGAAGAAGAAAAAATCCGCCTGCTGAAAGAATACAAGGAAACTGGCAGCAAAGCGGCAAAGGATGCTCTTATAAACGGCAATCTTCGTCTTGTTTTAAGCGTAATACAGCGATTTACGGGACGTGGCGAGGATATTGACGACCTCTTTCAGATTGGCGTTGTGGGACTTATCAAGGCTATCAACAACTTCGATTTGACAAAGGAAGTCCGATTTTCCACATACTGCGTCCCTATGATTATGGGCGAATTGCGGCGGCATCTCCGTGATTTCAGCCAGATAAAGGTTAGCCGTTCCCTCCGTGACCTTGCCTACAAAGCTATTCAGGCAAAGGAAAAACTCATGCTTCAAAATCAGCGTGAACCGAATATTGAGGAAATTGCTAAGGAAATCGGTGAAAAACGGGCTGATGTAGTCATTGCCCTTGAAAGTATAAGCGACCCTATTTCGCTGTATGAGCCTGTTTATTCCGACTCCGACGACAATATGTATATTATGGACCAGATAGGCGACAAAAACGACATTGACAGCCTTATGAGTTCAATCGCAATCCGTGACGCTGTTAAATCCCTCGGAGAACGTGAAAAAAATATCATCTATATGCGGTTTTTGCAGGGAAAAACACAAGTCGAGGTTGCCAATGAAATCGGAATTTCACAGGCTCAGGTTTCAAGGCTTGAAAAAAGTGCCATTGCAAGAATAAAGGACAGCATATAGCTGTTTATGAGTTGCAGCTCCGATTAATACCGCAATAATGGAAAAAATTTTCTCATAATTATCACCGATTTTTACTTGACATACACTTTGAAATGAGATATAATAGATAAAGTGTAAAAAGAAAGATAACAGAGTATGTTGACATGCCCTGTAAAAGAAAGGTGATAATATGAGCAAGAAATCAGGATTTATATCAAATCTGAATAAATCTACAAAGGTGACTATCGCCTCCTGCATCGGATTTATTCTGCTTACAGGTATTATCCTTGTATTTTTTATAATATTTCCAATTACTCCCTCGGAAAAAGTTTTAGCAAGTATCGGACGTGAAAATGTCGTTAATTCCAACGGAAACAACAGTCAGAATACCGTAATTCCACAAGTTATCTCAACAGAAAAATCAACTACAGAAAAAACTTCAATGACAGAAACCACAACTACAAAACCAGTTTCTACTACAACAAAAACTGTAAATATCCGCATAACTTCGGGTTCAGGCTTCTTATGGAACGGAAGAATTCCCACAGGTGTTACACCTGTCACACCAACAACTCCCGTGGAAATTCCTCAGACTCCAACAGCTGACCCAGGAATAACAGGTACAGATATACCACAACAACCTGCTACAACACCTCCGATTGTTACAGATACACCACCTGCAACTGTTGACCCCGATCCCAACGGCGGAACAACTGTCACACCTCCTGCTGATACGCCTGTAACTCCCCCTGAAACTCCTGTGGAGCCACCTGTAGATACACCAGCTCCTCCTGTTGAAACACCTCCTGCCGACAGCGGAGAAACTCCCATAGAATAAAAAATCGCCGCCTCTGAAATTACAGAGGCGGTTTTGTTATAAGTAATGTGAAATAATGGTATAGAGCCGCTTTTGCAGAGATTTTTTCCACACGGAATATTCAGCAATATCGGCTTCTGTTGGAGTTTCGCCATTATTGAGAGCGTTGTAAACTCTGATGCCCGATTGACAATCACAAAGGTGAACATCTTCATTTTCCATTTCAGTGCAGATACCATTGACACTTACCTCAGCAGAGATAAACGGCGGATTTCCGTCACAGTCGGTTATGCAACTCTCAGCCTGTGTCAGTTCCTTTTCTTCTATGGCAATTTCCATAAATGGCGGCAGAAGTATTTCCCTCTCCCCAGCCTTGGCATAGTAGTTAAGAACCTCCGCAATGTCAATGCAATGACTCCCCTCTTTCAGATTAAACTTCATAAGGGCAATTCCACGGCGGTCACGATATTCATCAAGAAAGCCTGCCAATGATGTGGAAGTAAAGGAAATCGTCCGTCCAAGACTTCGGCACATTTCAAAATCCGCCATTCTTTCCACACGATAAGCCGTACAGGATTGAGCAAGGCTTGATTTTCCAAAAGCTGAAAACAGACAGTTGAAAAATCCCAGCAGCCGTGGCACATTTTCAATTATTGCAGGATTAAGCCGTTTTCCCTCATCTGCCCTCATTTTCTCCGTGGCAATTCCGGGGAAAAACAGAGAATTCAGAGTAACATAGGCTTTTCCGTCACCATAAAACGAATCCGTCCCCGACACGTCACCTGTATAAAATTTTATGGCATTTATTTCATTTTCGGTATATGTTTTCATATTTTCATTTTCCAATCCAAATAAACACCGCACATTGACTGTGCGGTATTTACATTATTTCATACGAAATCTCTTGTTGAGATATTGAGCCTCAAATTCTTCAACAGGCATTGGCTTTGCAAAATAGAAGCCCTGAAAAACATCACAGCCAAACCGTGTAAGGAATTCAACCTGTTCAAGCTTTTCAACACCCTCGGTTATAACCTGCATATCCAAAGATTTTGCAAGAGAAATTATCATTTTAAGAATAGTTGTGCTTTTTGCGGGATTTGTAGTATTCTGCAAAAATCCCATATCAATTTTAAGCACATCAGCGTCGAGATCCTTCAGCATATTCAATGAAGAATATCCGCTGCCGAAGTCGTCGATTTCCACGATAAATCCACGCTTACGCAATCTTGCAATAAGCTGAAGATGATTTGTGGGATCGTCCATAATCGCACTTTCCGTCACTTCAAGATGAAGTCTTGAAGGATCAATGCCATACTTGTAAATAAGGGTAGTAATGACATTGTACACATCAAGGAGATAGAAATCCTTTTGGGAAATATTAACAGAAAGATAGCTTTTCTTGTATCCCATATCGCCCCATTTTTTCAGCTGTGCACAGGCAAGCTCCCACATATAGCGGTCAAGTCGGCTTATAAGACCTGTTTGCTCCAGAATCTTGATAAACTTGTCAGGACGAATCATTCCGTCAACAGGGTGGAACCAACGTACAAGAACTTCTCCGCCTCTGATACAGCCGTTTACTGATATCTGCGGCTGAATATACGGACGGAAATGCTTATGGTTAATTCCCGTTTCAAATTCGCTTATAATGCGGTGGTCACCGATAAAACTCTCACGAAGCTCCGTTTTATAATATGCCACACGATTTCTGAAACTATCCTTGATTGTACGGATTGCCAGCATAGCGTGGTCACACATAACAGACACTTTCAAACTTCTGTCGGTTACACGATAAACTCCGATATGTATATGGGTTTTAAATGATGAATTTTCAATAAACGCATCAACTGATGAATAACAGGCAAGAAGTGCTTCCTCGTTATATCGGCTCCTTGGGATACACAATGCAAATCTGTCACCTGTAAGTCGGGCATATACACAATAGCTTCCGCCAAATTTTCTTGTGATATCAGCTATTTTTATAAGAAGCTCATCGCCCTTGCTTACGCCGAATACATCATTGACAATCTTGAAATTCTTAACATCGGTTACGATGATATTGTATTCCTCATCGTTATTTTCCCTGAGCATATTTTCCACAACATCATAGAAGTATTCCTTATTATAAAGCCCTGTAAGCTGGTCATGAGTTGCACGGTATTTCTCATTTTCGTACTTGACGAATTCCTCCGTTTTGTCGTGAATTAGGAAGAAATAGCCAAGACTTTTTATCATACTGTCGTATATAAGACGGTATTCAATAGTGAAATAATGCATTTCCTTGCCAAATCTGCGTGTAGTTTCCCATATATGAATGGAAGTTTCATCCTTTATTTCGTCCTGTTTCCAGAGTTTAAGCTGATCTTCAAGGGTATTTACAGAGGTATCCGCAGCACAGAAATCTACAGCGGCTGTATTGGCATGAACAACATTTCCGTCAATGTCAACACAGATAATACCGTCCTTCATATTTGCTACCGTGAAGAACATAAGCCTGTCCATAAGTCCTCTCGGAACGTAAATAAGGGAGAAGTAAAACACCAGAAATCCTTCAAATGCGTAAAAAGCAATTGAATAGTCAAACTTAAAACCAAGATACAAATGCATAAAACTGAACACTCCCAGTCCGCAGATAGATATAAACAGGGAGCTGTATTTTATTGCATAAGCCCTTGGTGAACGCACCATTTTATGAAGCATCATCGCAAGGACAAGAAATGCCATAAAGGCTATGAGTACCGTATGATATGTGTAAAACGCAGTATAATCACAGGTACGCATAAATTTGTTATCGAAATCATCGCTAAGAGTTTCAACATTGAAAAGAATTTTCAGGAATGGGTTTAAAACAAGCAAAACAGCATCAAGTCCTGAGGCAACAAACAAAGGCAGCCTCAAGGCACCCAAACCGTCACTTTTTCCGATATAATGCTTGGCAAAGGAAACAAGGGACATTAGCGTCAATGTTTCAAAGATGTTATACAATGAAAATATGGCCAGCGACATTCTCTCAAAGGGAATCAGCATTGCGGACACATTAAACAGCGTAACACCAACAGCACAAGACAGAACTCTTCTTACATATGTTTCGAGAGGATTACTTTTCAGCTTGACAGTGCAAAAGACAACGCAGACCGTCAATACAACGGTGCCTGTCAGCAGTAAGCTAATCATTAACCAAATCATTAAACATCATCCTAAAATAAAAAAAACGAGATATGCCCGAACCATAAGTGCAGGCAAAATTTGCAGTTTATGTTATATACAGCTAAATCTCCATTGCAGGCAGCTGCAATTATGAAGATAGTAAAGCAATACATAACTTCTCTAATATTATTGTAGCACATTTTCACAGAATTGTCAATAACTTATAGCAAATTTCACACTTAAAAGTTCAATAACTTAATATATTTAATGCCAAATCTCTTAATTTTTCAGGATAAATAATAAGCAGAACAGCTAAAATTATAGATAAACAAGCCTTAAAAAATCCCTTATATATGCGAAATTTTTGTTGTTCAGGTGATAAATCAGCTAAAATTTCAAGTATTGCTCCGCCGTCAAGAAATCTGTATGGCAGCAAATTCAATATCCCCTCTGCAAGACAGAATACTGCAAAATAACCGTTTCTCCCCAATGCCGTAAGCAGCAAAAATGCTGCCAGATTTGCAAGAGGACCGCATAACTGAACTAAAATTGCCGATTTTGCTGAACTTGATGCAGATGCAGTCATTTTTATCCCCGTCCAGCTGAACTCTATGGACTTCACACAGCCGCCTGTCAGATACACTGCCCAGATATGCCCTGCCTCGTGGAGGATGCAGGCGGCATAAAAACCGATAATCAGGCTGCTTTCCCTGAAAATGAATATCAGGGCATTGAAAAGCAGAAATGAAAACTTAACTTTTATTTTCGGCATAACTCTTAATCAACTCTGTAATAATATTTATAGGATTTTCAAAAATTTCCTGCTCTGAGTAAGAATATTTTTTTACAAGCGTGTACAATTCCTCAGCCATATCGGGCATTTTTATATTCAGCAAAATCATTGCCGCAGCCAGTATAAGGCATATAATCCCCTGAAATGCGGGAATATCTTCAATTTTTCCGTTTTTGCGGCAAATTTTCTCCTCTTGTACAAGAAATTCCGTGTTATCTTCATTGGGAAGATTTTCCGCAATTTCCATATTTTCTGTTTCAACCATAACTCTCACACTCCCCTTGTGAAATGTATGTGAAATTCTCTGAAATTAGAACAAAAAAAGCTATTATTCACAGTCCTTTTACTTGCAAAACGCTGTCTTGACACACCCTATAATTATATGGTAAAATATAAGATGACATATTGTAAAGGGCATCTCTAAAAACCCGTTTGATTAAAGAAAAAACAGATAGGTATGACAGCTGCAAGGAAACCTTCCACAGGCGTGCTGTCGCACTCCAAGGGAGGTTGACGAAGCAGATGTCGTGCATAGCTGTTTTTTCTCAAAAGGGGTTTTTAGAGATGCCC
>JAFSBM010000114.1 GCA_017437285.1 Ruminococcus sp.
GATACGAGTTTGATGAAAATGATGTACATGATGTGAAGTTATTGTGTGAGACATTTCATATCGAAGTTCCAAATGAGTATAGATAACGACAAATTCCAATTTGTCGAACAGTTATCCTTGTGGAAAAATTTAAAAGTGTAGCACACTATACTTTGCAAGCAAAGTCGTGTGTTTTGCAAAGCAAAAAAGAAAAGAGTAGCAAAAATTTTGCTACTCTTTTATAACGTCTAAAAAATCCCTAAGTGGCACGCCCTTTTCGGAACCGTGTTTTTTGTTTGGGAAATGACAGCTATACAACAAATGCAGTAGAGGGATTTCACCGTATGCTGCGTAAGTTTACAAAGACGAAAACGAACTTTCCAACAGATGATTCACTCAAAAAATCGATATATTTGTCCGTAAAGGAAATCAGTAAAAAATGGAATAATCCGGTTAGAGATTGGGGCAAAATAATAGGGCAGTTTATGATGTTTTTTGAAGAACGTTTTGGTGAAATACGAACTGCATGATTGGGGCTCTGCCCCAAACCCCGGAGTTTATCGCTTTTGTTTTCCCCTAAATGGGCAGAAAAAACAGGCGACAGAAAAGTGCCGCCCATTTCGGGGTAAAATCCGTACAGCCGCTCAGGTCGCACTCCTGCGTTGCCGTATCTTGCCGTACGGAAAAAGCCAACTATATTATTAACAATTGTTTAGAAGATTATTCTATTTACACGGTTTGCGCAACACTCCCCGTCGCTACGCTCCTCAGTGGTTTCAGATCGGCCCCTTCGGGGCTGAAAATGTTACTAAGAAAAAATCCTTGTAAAAAAAGTGTCAACTTATCTTGACAATTTCAAACTGATGTGATATAATAGTTTCATTCCAGAAAAGGAGTAAAAAAATATGCGGCAAGGTATTCTTAAATAAAACTATAATCAAATAGTGGGAACAAAGAATTATGATAGTCCCTTTCACGGGGGCTTGGTTTTTGTACCCAATTTAAGAATACTTTTGCCTTATCAATTTTGACATATCCCAAAAAACAGCAATCACAAATAGGTGTATGCTGTATATGTGTATGTCCGCAAATTATAATCCCCAGTGGTAAAAGTATTTTACTGCTGGGGATTTTTATGCCCTTTAGGGCTGTAAAAGGAGGACAATCACATGAAAATAATAAATATTGGCATCCTTGCCCATGTAGACGCAGGAAAAACAACATTGACGGAAAGCCTGCTATACACCAGTGGAGCGATTGCGGAACAAGGAAACGTGGATAAAGGAACTACAAGAACAGACACTATGATTTTGGAACGGCAACGTGGAATTACCATTCAGACAGCAGTTACTTCTTTTTGCTGGAATGATTATAAAATCAACATCGTGGACACTCCCGGTCATATGGATTTTTTAACCGAAGCATACCGATCTTTATCTGTCCTTGACGGAGCTGTTTTAGTCATTTCGGCAAAAGACGGCGTACAGGCACAGACACGTATATTATTCAATGCGCTTCAGAAGATGAACATCCCGACAATCATCTTCGTAAATAAGATAGACCAAAATGGAATCGACCTGCGGCGTGTTTACCAAAGCATCAAAGATAAACTTACCAGTGATATGATTGTCATGCAGGAGGTTGCCTTGTCGCCCAAGATAACCATAACCGATATTTCTGATTTGGACAAATGGGATATTGTTATTTCTGGAAGCGATGAACTGTTAGAACGATATGTTGCAGAGGATCCTTTGGATATACAGGAATTACAATATGAAAAGTGCAAAAGAACCAGATGCTGCTCTTTGTTTCCTGTTTATCATGGGAGTGCAAAAGACAATTTAGGAACAGAAAAACTGATCGAAGCGATTACAGAAACTTTCATTACAGAAACAGACGATATTCAGTCTGAATTATGTGGATATGTTTTTAAGGTTGAGTATACAGACCGGAAAAAACGGCTTACTTATTTACGCCTGTATCATGGGACGCTCCATTTACGGGATGAGCTGCCGCTGTCAAAAAAGAAAAAAATAAAGATTACAGAAATGTGTATTCCGTTAAATGGTGAAATCGTCCCGGCTGACCATGCTGATCCGGGAGAAATTGTTGTTTTAGCTGATGATACTTTGAAACTGAACGACATTCTGGGAAACGAAAAACTCTTACCTCAAAAAACACGGATCGATGATCCCATGCCATTACTTCGGACAACCGTAGAGCCGCAAAAGCCGGAGCAAAGGGAAGCCCTGTTAAATGCCCTCGTAGAGATCGCTGATACAGATCCTCTTTTGCATTTTGACATTGATACTGTTACCCATGAGATCATGTTATCTTTTTTGGGAAAAGTACAGTTAGAAGTTATTTGTTCGCTATTAGAAGAAAAATATCATGTGGGCGTGGTTACGAAAGAGCCTTCGGTTATTTATCTGGAAAGACCGCAAAAAAAAGCGAGCTGCACGATTCATATTGAAGTGCCGCCGAATCCGTTTTGGGCATCTATTGGTTTGACTGTAACACCGCTTCCTATTGGAAGCGGAACACAATATAAAAGCGAGGTATCTCTCGGATATTTAAACCAAAGTTTTCAAAATGCCGTCATGGAGGGGGTGCGTTATGGAATGGAGCAGGGCTTATATGGCTGGGGAGTGACAGACTGCCAAATTTGTTTTGATTATGGAGTTTATTACAGTCCGGTCAGTACCCCCGCTGATTTTCGTTTTCTTGCACCTATCGTGTTGGAACAGGCATTGAAAAAAGCAGGAACACAGCTGTTGGAACCATACCTTTCCTTTACTCTTTTTGCGCCGCAGGAATATCTTTCACGGGCTTATAATGACGCACCAAAGTATTGCGCAATAATTGAATCAACCAGACTTGAAAAAGATGAAGTTATTTTTAAGGGGGAAATCCCTGCCCGTTGTATCGGTGAATATAGGAATGATTTGAATTTTTATACAAATGGAAGAAGTGTTTGTATTACAGAATTAAAAGGGTATCAGGAAACTTCCGGCGAGCCTGTGTTTCAGCCACGCCGCCCGAACAGCCGTTTAGATAAGGTTCGCCATATGTTTCAGAAGATAATGTAATGTCTTGCGCAATGCAAGCGTTCATTGCTTGCTATTGCGCAATATCATTGATAAAATCAGTATTAGAGAGGAGGAACTATTTTGAACTGGAAACAGACGGATATTACAACAGGAAAGCAAAAGTTTTGCAGCATTACAAAAATAAAAGCCTATACCATTTTGGGAAGAATAGATATATAATAGTCGAGGCGACAACGATCAGAAATTATGGAGGGTAACAATGGAATATAGTAAGGAAGATTTAATTGAAGCAAAAAGCAAGATTTTAGGGTATGAAGAGAACATAGGAACAGAGGAAAGTAAAAAAATCTGGGAGAAAAACGCACAATTTTGGGATAATGCAATGGGTGACGAATGGAATGTTGTTTGAGAAATGCAACTGAAAGTGATGGACAGCTTGTATTAGATAACTTCAATTTAACTCATACCCAAACCGACTATTTGCTTACATATCCCGATGAAAACACTTTTGATGCAGCACAAGAAAGCCGGATTCTAAAAGAGAAGGAAAATAGTGAAAATGAAATTGAGATTATTGCTATAATTGATGGCGCAGTTATAGGGACTGCTGGAATCGAGGCAGTAGGGGCGAAATACAAGGTACGGCATCGTGCTGAATTTGGTATTAGCGTTCTGAAAAAGTTTTGGGGACTTGGAATTGGACAAGCATTGATGGCTTCGTGTATTGAATGTGCTAAAACCGCGGGATATAGTCAGCTGGAATTGAGTGTAGTTGCTGAAAATGCAAGGGCATTTTCCATGTATAAAAAAGTTGGATTTATCGAATATGGCAGAAATCCGAAAGGTTTTAATTCTCGTAAGACAGGGTTTCAAGAAGTTATTTATATGAGGTTGGAATTGTAACGGTCATACCGATTCAAGCATTATTATAGGTATCTGAAAACTTAATAATCGCCATACACAAATGGAAAAATGCGAAAACAGGGAATCACAAAAAGGTTTCCTGTTTTTTTTGCACCTATTTTTGGCATTTTTGAAAACCGCCAGTATTATGCCGTACAAAAGAGATAGAAAGAAATTTCCGAAAATCTCCGCCTAATTCTCGAACATCTCGCTTGTAAAGGGTGAAAATCCGCCCATATTACCGCAAAACCTTAATGCAAGCGGAAAAGTCAAGATTATGCTTTGGGATATCTTAATGGGAATGAAACCGCTTTGTGCCGCAAACGGCAATTAAATAATAATATGTTTATGCAAATGGTACGGGTTTTGTCCGTACTATTTTTGCAATTGTGGACATTTAAAACGGTATTTTTGATACTATGAATATAAACATAAGGGGAACGCTGTTTTTGCGGCTTTTAGAGTCCGCAAACATAGTGTTTATGCACTCTGTAAAAGCCAAAACATTCCTATGCGTTTACCATATTCTCAGATAACATCATCAATAACAAACACGATTAAAAGTAAAACGGCAGACTTTGTAGTATTCCTACATTGTCTGCCGTTCTTTTTTTATTCCAGTTCTCCTGAACGCTTTCTTGAACGTTCCTGTTCCTTACTAACATCTCTGCCCAAAATCATATCAATGTTTTTCTTCATTGTCTGTAATTCGGAAAGTTCCGATTTTTCAGAATAGTAGCTTTCATAGAGTTTGTCTTTTTCAGCTTGAAGTGTTTTCTGTTCAGCTCGAAGTTCCTTAATCAAAGGAGCTTTTCCGCCATTAAATCTTTTCTTCAGATACTTTTCAGAAGCACCAAAGATAATCAAATCGGCTTCGTGTTCTTTGCGATAACGCTCCTTGAAAACAACAGTTTCCGCCTTATCAGCTATCGGCTTTGTCTTGCGATAATTGTCGATGTTATGAATATCCTCGTCAATGGTTTTCAAGCGTTTCTCAATTTCCTTAATACGGCTACGAGTGCTGTTATAACTCCCTCTTGTAGCTTCGGTTTTCTCCGAGAGCTTATCATAGTCAAGGAGATTGTGTTCGGTCAGATAGTTTACAGTGTTAGCCATAGTTTTAAGATTTTGGAGCGTAGCCCAACGTTTATATGCTTCGGGATTTCTCTGTCGCTCTTTCATTGCATTTTCAATATCAATGATGAGAGAAATTCTCTGAGAATTTTCGATTTCAATACGCTTACCGCCAGAAATACGGCTTCGGATTTGTTCTTCTGTGTAGTCTGCTCCAAGTGTTTTGGAACGAGTAAAGCGTTCCTGTCCTTCGGCACGAAAAGAAATATATTTACCCGATTTGATTTGGTATTTTTCTCTCTGCATAAGCAAAAGGAACTCGTCCCAATCCCTCGCCTTGATGATACAGCTGTCAATGTTCTTACGAAGCAACGACTTCCAACTCTGTCCCTTCTTGTCGAGCGAATGTTCATAATGGGACTTGCCTTTTTCCTTCGGATTTTCGATGATTGATAAATTATACTCCTTGCATAGCATATCGTTTGTGCGACGAATTAAGCGAAGCGTACTTGCGGTAGAGTGGAATTTCTGATAATCTTTGAAACTCACAGAATTTATTATCAAATGATTATGGACGTGTCCACGGTCTATGTGCGTTGCAATAACATACTGAAAGCGTCCTTTAAGAATTTTGTCAGCAAACTCTATTCCGATTTTATGTGCTGTTTCATAATCAACCTCACCCGGTGCGAACGATTGTATCAGATGAAATGCTAATGTCCCATCTTTCTTATCAGCATTTCGTTTGGTTTGGTTGAATTGGTGAAAAGCAGTTTCGGGAGCACAAGCATATCCGCTGACCAACAAAGTATTATCAGTTTTCTTTGGGTCTTGAATGTAGTCAAGAGCCTTATTCAAAGTAGTTGTGATTCGATGGAGTTCAGTAACTGCCATATCTCCTCCTGCTTCTGTTTTATCTCTCTCATATCACCTGCATAAACCGTATCTGTTGCGTTTATGCGTTTCGCTATTTGATTGATATTTCGAGAGACGCCTGTAAGCTGTTCGCTGATATTATCAAATTGCGAATAATCGACTTGTATCAATCGTCCGTCTATCGCCATTTTTCTGAGATATGCAGACATATTGGTGATGTTCATCAAGGACATTTTGTGTTTGATGAATTCCTTTTCTTCGTCAGTAACATAGAATGTCAGCATTGTCTTTCTTATTCTGTTTGCCATAAGCAAACCTCCTTGCAAATGAGAATTTGTTTGCATTGTTTAAAGGCAGTATTGCCGTCTTTGAAAGGGTCTGGGAATTCCCAGCAAGCGAAGTTTGTTAAATCTCGCAAAGCGAAGATTTTAACAAACGGGCGTGTGTCAGCGAATTGATTTTTTGATGAAAAATCAGGAGTGTATAGACACAGGCGATGCTTGCTGTCAACTCCCCGCACCGCAGTGCTTGAACATCTTTTTCAAAGACCGTTCTTCTTTTAGAACGGATTTTTCAATGAAATCAGCAGCACTCATCAAGAAGAGCGTCTTCACTGAAATCATAATCGTTCGCTTTCAGCACAGGTATCAGGTGCAGATAAAAGCAAGCAATAGCTTGGTCAAAATAGCGGTAATAATTTGAACTCGACATTTCAAGAACCTCAATAATTTCATCGTGGGTATATTTGAAATTGTCAAAATAGTAGCGTGACAGAATTTCGTAATAGGTTCTCCCGTTGTCGGGGTAGTCACGAACCATAACCATAGTTTTATCAAGAAGCTCTAAAAGTGTAAGGCTCTTATGGCTTCGATAAACCTCGTCATAAAAGGTATTCGTGTTCACAGTTGTTTCAATTTCCACGAACGAACCCACAAGGTCGGTCAGATGTTTTCGGCTTGTCACATACGTCATTTCGTCCAAATAGAAAATTCTGTTATTCACATTGTGAAGCACACGGCGGTAAAGTCGAAGCAGTGATTTCATCGCTTTTGCTTTGCTTTTATCACATTTCAAATCAAAGTTTCCCATATATGCACCTCCTGAGAAATATAAATATTTTGGATTTGTTATAAACCTCTTGACAAAGATTTTTTATTGTGGTACAATAAACACGAACAATCGGTACAGTTACATTATAACCTGATGGCGAACGCTTGTCAATAGGTTATATGAAAATTTGTTCGTTATTAACGAACGATTTATAGGAGGTTTCATTATGGAACTGAAAGAAAGAATCGCAAAATTAAGACGCATTAAGAATTTGACTCAGGCGGAGCTTGCCGAAAAGGTTGGAGTTACTACTCGTTCCATTCAGAACTATGAGCTTGGCACCCGTGTTCCTAAAATGGATACGGTCGTGAAAATTGCAGAAGCTCTCGGTGTTGATGAGAAGGTACTTATGAGCGACGAGGATTATTTTGTAATTGAAGCACACGAGAAGTACGGCTCACGAGGAAAAAAGGACGCAGAAGAACTTGTAAAAAATGCTACTGCGTTGTTTGCAGGCGGGACAATAAGCGAGAGAGATAAGGCTCTTGTTCTTGAAGCAATTCAGGAAGCGTATTTTGAAGCCAAGATTATCAATAAGAAATATACACCTAAAAAATACAGAAAGAATGATGACAGCAATTCCGACAAAAGTGATTAACATCTATATCCAAATGTCCTGAAAGTGATACATTTACATATGTTATAATAAGGATAGGCGGATATTCGACCGAAAGGGGTGGTGAGATATGTTTATCGACCGCATTTATGATTTCACTCAAAAGACAATACGAAAAGCAAGAACAGCCGACCCATACGAACTTGCTGAACAACTTGGGATTACCGTTAAATATAAATCATTCGGCGACCTGAAAGGAACTTATTTTATTTCAAAGAGACAGCCATTTATTATTCTGAATGATACCCTTGATGAAGTAATGGAGCGTGTTGTACTTGCACACGAAATCGGACATCATCTCCTACACAGACATATTGCTGTCGGCAATTTTCAGGAATTCGGATATTTCGATATGACCTCAAAGCCGGAGAAGGAAGCAAATCTTTTTGCAGCTAATTTTCTTATAACGGACGAAGATGTGATTTCATTAGCCGAGGAACAATATACAAGTGAACAAGCCTCTTGTATTCTTAAAGTTCCTCATCAGCTGATTTTGATAAAGATGGAGGATATGAATAAACGAGGTTATGACTTGAATCTCTCCTATGTTCCGAGAGGTGATTTTCTTGGAAGATAAATACCGTGCAATACTCAACGGCTTGATGCTAAAATATCAGAATGATGACGAGGCACTTGAAATGATTTATCGTGCAGAAGCGGATATTAAGTATCTATGCAAATGCCAAAAAGTGAATAATTATAAAGGGCAAACTCCGGAGCAATATCTTAATTGCTTAGAATCACATTTGAATTATTGGAATTAGTGTAAAATGTCCTGAAAATGATACACTTATCTATGTTATAATATAGTAAAGAAACCACACGACTGCATTTTCAGGAGGTATCACTATGGAGAATACATACTTCGTTACAATCACCGGACTTAATCATTATTACGGAAAGAAGCCCTTTGAAATCGGAAGAATTATCAGACTTATAAAGGAACCCGATAATGAGTATGATAAGGAAGCTATTGCTGCATTTCTACCCTTTATAGACAAAATCGGCTATGTTGCCAACAGTACCAATACTGTATATGATGGAACTATCAGTGCAGGACGGCTTTACGACAAAATCGAAGATTATGCTTACGGAAAAGTAATGTTTGTTACTCATTCCTCTGCAATCGTTCTTGTGCTTGACAAGGAAGATGTGGAAGAACCCGACGAGGACGAAGATGAAGTTGAAGAAGAAACTGTTTCCGTTACGGTTAATGATGTAAAGACCGAGAAGAAAACTAAGAAGTCAAAGAATTCAAAACAGCCTATTGGCTTTAGGGCTTAATGAGAGGAGAATTGTTATTTCATTACTTGAACGATATGAGAGTTTAAAGGCTCTTGTCAAAGGAAGAAAAACCGAGTTTGAAAACCTCTGTGAGTTTGCAGAAAAGCAGACCGAATATCTTACTGCACCTGCAAGCTCACGATTTCACCTTTGCAAAGAAGGTGGTTTACTTGAACACTCTTTGAATGTTGCCGAAACAATGCTTAAAATTAAAAACACACTTGCACCGGAAATCAGCGATGAGAGTTGCGTTGTAACGGCTCTCTTTCACGATTTAGGCAAAGTTGGTATGCCTGATAATCCGATGTATTTGAAAAATATCGGAAAGAACGGAAAAGAGCCGAGCATACCGTATAGCTGTAACAACAATATGACCTATATGAGCGTTCCGCTAAGAAGTCTTTACTTTATCCTCCCTATTTTTCCTCTCACTCCTGAAGAAACACAAGCAATTATGTATCACGACGGACAGTATGTTGATGACAACAAGTCTGTTGCAACAAAAGAATGCCCTCTGCTGTTTCTTTTGCAGTATGCGGATACTTGGAGTACGTTTGTTTTGGAGAAAGGAGATTAGTAATGGGTAAGAATGGCGATGACTTTGATGATTTTCTAATGTTCAAGACTATTACAGGCGGAGGCGGTTGCGGCGGCTGTCTTATATCTGCTTTATCAATTATAGGAATTATAAGCTTTGTTGTATTATTAGTTATTTAAGGTGATTATATGTCAGACAATATCAAAAACACCAATCAACGTTTAAAAATTCTATACTTATACAAGATACTCCTCGAACGTACCGACGAGGAACATTACATAACAATGCCCGAAATTATTTCTCAGCTTGAACTTTATGGAATTACGGCTGCCCGTAAAGCTCTTTACGAGGATATTGAAGCTCTTAAGCTATTCGGGCTTGATATTGTTTCAAGCAGAGGCGTAAATGCCGGGTATCAGGTGGTTAATCGAGATTTTGAACTGCCAGAACTCAAGCTTCTTGCTGACGCAGTTTCTTCTTCCCGTTTCCTTACTGAAAAGAAATCGGCGGAGCTTCTGAAAAAGCTGGAACAGCTCACAAGCGTTTATGAGGCAAAGCAAATTCAGCGACAAGTCTTTATTGCCGACCGTGTGAAAGCTATAAACGAGCGTATCTATATGAATGTTGACGCCATTCATCGTGCAATAGCCGAACGGAAGAAAATTTCGTTTAAGTATTTTGACTATGACCTGAACAAGAAAAAGTGCTATCGAAATGGCATAAGAACTTGTTCTCCCTACGCTCTTACTTGGGACGACGAGCGTTATTATCTTGTTGCTCATTACGAAAAGTATGACAGCATTTCAAATTTCCGTGTTGACCGTATGGAGAGCGTTGAGGTTTTGGACGAACCTGCACAGAAATATCCCGAAGGCTTTAATTTGTCTGCATATCTGAACTCAACTTTTTCAATGTTCAGTGGTGAAGCCGAGGAAGTTAAGCTGCGTTTTGATAAGTCGCTTATAAATGCAGTAATCGACCGATTCGGGAAAAATATTAGCATTACTCCCGGCGGCGATGAGCATTTCACAGTAAGAGTGCAGATAAAGACAGAACGCCCCGAGCCTTTCTTCGGTTGGCTATTCCAGTTCGGAACGATGGTTGAGATTGTAGAGCCTTGCGAGCTGAAAGAAAAGTATCTCGAAATGCTGAAAGAGGTTATGGGTAAATACTCTGAAGACACATTTGAGGTGGAAAATGATACTTGAAACTGAACGACTGTACCTGCGTGAAATAAATCAGGATGATTTTCAGTCTTTATGTAGAATTATGCAGGACAATGAAACTATGTATGCCTATGAGGGTGCATTTAGTAACGAAGAAGTACAGGAATGGCTTGACAGACAAATTTCTCGTTACAAAGAATGGAACTTTGGTTTATGGGCAGTTATTCTTAAAGAAACATATGAAATGATTGGTCAATGCGGGCTAACAATGCAGCCGTGGAAAGATACACAGGTACTTGAAATAGGCTACCTTTTTGAAAGGTTACATTGGCATAAAGGTTATGCTACAGAAGCAGCAAAAGCGTGTAAAAAATATGCTTTTGAAGTGTTGGAGGCTAAAGAGGTATGCTCTATAATAAGAGATACAAATATAGCCTCTCAGAACGTTGCGTTAAGGAATGGAATGGTATTAACTGATAACTGGACAAAGCATTACAGAGGTGTTGATATGCCCCATTTTCGATATACTGCATACTCTGAATAAATATTATAATTACATATAAGAGGACGGTGCACCGTAATGATAACAGGAATACATCATATTTCAATGAAATGCAGTAAGGGAACGCAGTACGAAGAAGTCGTGAAATTCTATCACGAGGTTCTCGGACTGAAAATTGCCCGTATATGGGGTGACGAGAAAGCTCCCGACGGTATTATGTTTGATACCGGTAATGGGCTTATCGAGGTTTTCACGAACAAGGACGATGAAGCCGAACTCGGCATTATACGTCACTTTGCCCTTGCAACGGACAATGTTGACAAGTGCACCGCTGACGTTAAGAAAGCAGGATATGAGGTTTTTATTGAGCCGAAGGATATTTCTATTCCCTCAAATCCGCCATATAACGCAAGAATGGCTTTCTGCTTCGGTCCGCTAAGCGAACAAATTGAATTCTTCCAAGTAAAGTAGCTATTACTATTCGGTGGGAGTAATTTGGGAGTAAAGTGGGAGTCTTTTGGGAGTGACATTGGAGTTTGGATATGTTACAATTAGTATGCTGGCAGATTATATGCTCTTGCATACACCTTAAAATTGAATATGGGTTTAGATAGCCTTGTCGCTTAAATGCGGCAGGGCTATTTTTTATGCCCGAAATCTGTCGGCTAATTCAAGTCGGCACATCTGAGGACTTACGGATTTTATCCGTGAGTCCTTTTTTGTTGCCCGAAAAAGGAGCAGACAGATGAAATTCCATTACAGCGAAGCAGTCGCAAGGTATCCCTGAGCGTTGATTTTGACTTTCGACCCGAACAATCAAAATCAAATTTTCAGGAGGATACTTAATTGAACATTTTTATTTTAAAGGACAAGAACAATACATCAGCAGGCTATATTCAGATTACGGAGGAAGAACTTCAGGCTTACAAGAAGAATTCTGAGGGTAAGGTTTACCTTATCAATCTCGGTCATTCCATAATGGAAACCGATGAAGCGAGTTTCAGAGCTTTTTACAAGGAACGCCGCAGAGAGAAATATCTTCGGGAAGAAGCTCAGCTTGCAGGAGGCGTACTTTCTCTTAATGCTATTGACAGCGATGAACTTGACGGCGTAGGTGTAGTTCTCGATACAAGCGAGCCACTTGATGAAAAGATTATGCGTAAGATGATGATTGAAAAGCTTCCCGAAGCTATTTCTATTCTTAATGATGAAGAGAAGACGCTCATATACCAGTTGTACTTTGAAAATATGAGCGAAAGACAAATTTCATCACTTACAGCTGTACCACAAAAAACGATAAATAACCGTCGTAAGCGTATCTTAAAAAAATTATTCGATTTTTTTCAAAAATAATTTGGCTCAACCCCCCATTTTTTCGGCGTATAAAAGTGAGGGGGCAAAAAGCCAACTCGAAAGTACATTGAAAATTGAATAACAACTCTCAAGTTACGTTCCTCTTGTTGCACGAAAGTGTAAGCGATAAAAAGAGTACGCCACGATGTTAATGATACATTTCAAGGTATCGCAGGCAACGACAAAAGCATTGGTTTTGACCGAATTCGTTAGGCACTGAACCTGAGATTATCAATATCGACGGAGCGAGAAAATACTACTTTATAATAATAGGTAGCTCCTATTACGCCAAGACAAGCAAGAGGTATAATGATACTTCCGTTTAGACCGAAAGGTAACGGCTTCTCCATAAGAATGGGTTGAGGTGAGAGTCCTATGAAGCTGCTTTAGCGAGTGGCTGGCTTGAGTTGTTCCCTATACTGTGGCATTGTTCACAGTTGTTCCGTCAGGGGTGTCGTGGACAAGTATGACGGGTGCATAGCGATTACAGGGTTTGTAGGCTGGCACTTATGTCAGCCTACCTCTTTTACATAGTAACATACTATGAATAAAACACAGAAAGGACAATCCAATATGGAAAAAGTCAAGGAAGTTTTTAGAGGACAGGTTTACTTATCAAGGCTTACCGGCAAAGGTTGTGAACAGCGTGGCAAACGCCCTGTGCTGATTTTACAGAACGATGTTGGTAACAAGTACAGTCCGACAACAATCGTTGCCCCGATTACAACGGCAATGAAGAAACGAGCGTTACCCGTTCACGTTCCCGTTTTCAGCAATCGGCTTCACAAGAACTCTATGGTGCTTTGTGAACAGGTTCAGGTAATCGACAAATCAAGGCTCGGCAAAATGCTGTGCCGCATAAGCAACAAGACACTCGCAGAAGTCGATAAGGCTCTTGCGGTAAGCGTCGGAATTAACAATAACTTTGGAGGTAACGAGAATGAATAATGAAATCAAGATTTTTGAACACGAACAGTTTGGCAAGGTAAGAACAATCCTCATCGACGGTCAGCCTTGGTTTGTAGGCAAAGACGTTGCTGATGCACTCGGTTACAGCAAATCAAGAAATGCAATAGCACAGCACGTCGATGATGAGGATAAAACACCCGCCCTAATTCAGGGCGGGTGCTCAACTGGAACACAGAAAACAATCGTAATTAACGAAAGTGGTCTTTACTGTTTAATCCTTAAAAGTCAACTCGAAACCGCAAGACAGTTCAAACGTTGGGTAACTTCCGAAGTCCTCCCTTCAATCAGGAAATACGGGATGTACGCAACAGAGCAAACGATTGACAATGTGCTTAACGGCACAGAGGAAGCCGAAAAGCTCTTTATTCAGCTTAAAGAAGAAAAGCTCCGCACGAAGGAACTTGAAAACGAGAATAGCAGGCTTGTCGAGGAAAACTGCTCTCTTGCAGAGGTCGTTGACTTTATCAATATGTATGATGATGAAAGCGATTTACTGAATGTATCAGATATTGCAATCGCATATCAGATGTCAGCAATCGAATTTAATCGCTTGCTCTGTATTCTTGGCATTCAGCATAGAGCTTATGGCACTTGGATGATTGCCCCTGAATATGAGAACAGTGGATATGTGAGAACAGATAAACGCCCAACCTTCTACGGCGAAGGCTTCTTTATTCATACACGTTGGACGCATAAGGGAGCAACGTTCTTGTATAACAAGTTAAAATCACACGGAATTTTACCAGTCTACGATTGGATAAAGCAGAAAACAACAACTAACTGAAAAAAGGAGAATATATTTATGAATAACGTAATGGTAGTAGTTCTTACTCCTGATGAAGCTATGAAGGAACTTGACAAGAATTTGGAGAAAACCTGTGAAATTATGGGTCTGTTATATCACAGCTACGGTATCGAACTTACCGATGATGAGTTTGATAAGGTATTTGACATCATAAACAGATAATATCCTTCAGTTTTCATATAGGTGACCTCCTTCACCCAAAGGCAGCTTACTCTCTAAGCTGCCTTTTTACATAGCCTATATCAAATGTAGGCATATCACGCACCGAGCGAAAGTCAGGAAATGTTCTTGACATTTACGCTTTAAAGTGCTAAAATGTAAGGAGAGATAGAAATGACAAATACAACACAAATCGAACGCAATTTTGGTATATGGGTGGCTCTGAAAGTTCTGCTCAAGCACGAACTTATCAATCAGGAAACCTTTGATAAAATTGTAAAACACGAACTCAAAGAATATATGGCTTAATGCCGACAAGGAGGACATATTATGTATTACGGAACAAATCCCCTTTTTCTTGACAAAAACAGACCGAGAAAGGTCGTATTCTACGGCAGAGTATCAACAGAGCACGAGGCTCAGCTCTCAGCTCTTGAAAATCAGATGCAGTGGTATGAAGATACCGCTAAGCGTTTTCCTAATTGGGAAGTTGTAGGCAGATACATAGACGAGGGTATTACAGGTACTCAGGCAAAGAAAAGACCTTCGTTTATGAAAATGATTTCCGACGCTGAAAAAGGAATGTTCGACCTTATCGTTACCCGTGAGGTGTGCCGTTTCGCAAGAAATACCGTTGACACTCTTACTCATACCCGTGCCTTAAAAGGACGTGGAATTGAGGTGTTCTTTGTTGACGATAATATCTGGACAATGGACGGCGACGGCGAGCTTCGTCTGACAATTATGGCAACTCTCGCTCAGGAAGAAAGCCGTAAGGTTTCCGAGCGTGTAAAAGCAGGACAGCGTATCAGCCGTGCGAACAAACAGCTTTTTGGTAGCGGAAACATTTTAGGCTACGACAGAAAGCCCGGCGAGAGCTACACAATAAATCCCGAACAGGCAGAAACAGTCCGTATGATATACGACCTTTACGAAGAAGGCTACGGAACGCTGAAAATCGCAAAGATTTTAATGGAGCGTAAACGCCTTACTGCAACAGGTACTACAAAATGGACTTGCCACAATGTAGGTCGTATACTGCAAAACGCCACTTATAAGGGATATATCGGCTACAACAAGTCGTACAGCAATAATTACCTTGAACAGAAGCGTATTCATAATCTTGACAGAGATACCTATGAATATGTTAAGGGCGATTTTGAGCCGATTATTACCGAAGAACAATGGGACAGATGTCAGGCTATTCTCAAAGAGAAGCGTAAAACCACACTCGTTGAGAACGGCGAAGAAAAGAAAAAGAGCAACCGCACTTCCAAAGACATTTGGGTCAAGAAGTTACGCTGCTCTTGTGGCTCATCTTTCAGAAAAAACCGTTATCATAAGAATAAAGAGGGAGTTACCTCTTATAATTACGTCTGCTACAATCAAGTGAATAACGGTAAAGCTTCTCAGCGTGAGAAGATGGGACTTGAAACTGACGGATACTGTAACGAACATTCTGTTACAGACTGGAAAATGGAAATGATGGCAAAATACTTCCTTAATGAAGCTTGGAAAAATCGCAAGGAAGATTTGATGATAGCTCTTGAATACATTAAGAAGTATTACACCGACGCAACACGAAACAATACTCAGCACAGTGAGTTGTTCCTTGACGCACAGATTGACAAGGTAGAAAAGAAACTCAGAAATCTTATCGACCTCTACACTGACGGTCAGATTGATAAGGAAGAATTTGCGGAGTTCAAAGCTACCTATAATGCTGAATTGCAGAAGTTCAAGGACGAAAAATCAAGGTGCGGAGAACAGCAGGAACTTTTTGAAAGCTGTATGTGCGATATGACAGCAGTTTCTCAGGCTCTCGCCGGAATGGTGGATATGAGTTCACCTGAATACACTTCCGACCTTTTTGATGAAATCATAAATTCCATATTGGTTGAAGATAACCGTTTTATATGGAATTTCAGCTATAATAAAACCGCCAACGCTGATATGAACATTAGCGTAGACGGAAACAAACGATGCCCTGTAATTAAAATTGACGGTGAAATTATGGGGACTCCTTCGGGAGTCCCCGATTTTTTACATATATCGGAGAATAATTCTTTGAATTTACCTGCGGAAATCCGCAATAATTCGCTGTTTGCCAAAAACTTATCCCTAATACTCCACCTGCACATACCGGTGGATGAAACTCTATCCCAGCCTGATATACGCCCTAAAGAAGCGGATTTTCCGCCGGATAGGCCGCCAGACTGAAATATGTATAATAAGCCATTTTTTATTATAACACGAAAATCGGCAGATTGCAAGAAAAAGCAGCTTAAATCGACAGCTTTTCTTTATAAAAGTTACAAAACATTTTATTGCGGTAAACCGTGCAATCCGGCGTGTTTAATAAAGAACTTTTCGACACATTTCATGTGATTGTGGTCAAGAGTAAAAAGAAACCGCTTTATTCTTTTTCTCCTGAAGCATATCAGCTTGTTGCAGAAGATTTTAGAACTGGTATGCAGACCTTTTGCAGAAATCGGAATGTAAGAATCTCCTTTTTTCTCTGAGATATGTATCGGAACGCCAAAGGTAAAGTCGCAATGTTTGTTTTCCTCGTCGTTCTGGAGGATAAGCACAGGGTAAAATCCACAGAAATCAGGATTAATTTCGTTTAAATCCACTACATAAACATTTCCGCGTTTGATATCAATCATTGATAACAACTCCCTTCCTATTTTATATACTTCCATTATAACATAAACACTGTCCTGAAATAAGGACAATAAA
>JAFSBM010000115.1 GCA_017437285.1 Ruminococcus sp.
ATAGAAAAGACCTTACAGAGAGGACATCTCCTTTTACTAAGATAGTAACAGCCTGGTTTATTGTTTTTGTGTTAGTAATGCTTTTAGTTGTGGTTGCAATAACATTATTTCCAAACAACAACTAATAAACTATAAACTAGTATTCTGTTAAATTTAAAACTTGCATAAATTCAAAAGATGTGCTATAATAATCTTAACCAATAAAAGGGGGTTATTATATGCCATCATTCAAATATGTTATTGAGCTTAGTGAGCAAGACCGGATCGAACTGTTTGACATTGTCACCAAGGGTACAAGCTCTGCACGAAAGATTTTGCGAGCAAATATTCTTCTTGCATCAGATAAGCGAAGCGATAAGTATATGACAGTTTCAGAAATTGCCAAAACCTATCATACCACGCCCACAACTGTTCAGAATGTTAGGGCATCTTACTGTGAAAATGGTCTTACAGCTACTATCAATAGAAAGAAACGTGAAGCACCGCCTGTTCCTGCTAAGGTGACAGGTGAGGTGGAAGCACATATTATAGCTCTTGCCTGCAGTGATCCGCCAGAAGGATATTCAAAATGGACACTCAGACTTCTTGCCGACAAAACAGTAGAATTGGGATATATCGAATCTATCTCACACGTTACTGTTTCAAGTGTTCTTAAAAAAATGAATTTAAGCCTAAGCTGAAAAAGTGCTGGTGTATCCCTCCCGAGCAAAATGCCGCATTTGTGGTTGCTATGGAGGATGTTCTTGCTGTATATAGTCGTCCTTACAGCAAGGCGTATCCCGTTGTTTGTATGGACGAAAAGCCTATACAATTTTTTGCGGATTTTCGCAAAGGCTTTCGTTCCAAAAGAAACGGTGTATCATACGAGGATTATCAATATATCCGTAATGGCACAGCATGTATCTTTCTTTTTACCGAACCTTTATCAGGTTGGAGATATGCTGACGCACAGGAACGGAGAACCCGTCAGGACTGGGCAAAGCAGATCGAATGGCTGCTTACGAAACAGTATCCCGATGCCAAAAAAGTAGTCTTGGTTATGGACAATTTGAATACTCACAATATTGCATCTCTTTATGCTACGTTTCCGCCTCAGCATGCAAGAGAACTTGCTGAGCGACTTGAAATACATTACACGCCTAAGCATGGAAGTTGGCTGGATATTGCAGAAATAGAGCTGTCTGCTCTCGGTCGGCAGTGTATTGCAAACAGTAGAATCCCTGATTTGCCCACTCTTAGAGCATTACTTGTGCCGTGGGCTACATCAAGAAATAAATTACAAAAGGGTGTTGACTGGCAGTTCACCACCGACGATGCCAGAACCAAACTTAAACATTTGTACCCTATTATCAAGATTTAGGTTTTACAAAGTACTAGTCAAAAGGCGCTTGGCAGGGGCAGAAGGACTTGAAGCTTCTATACACCCGCTTATTTTCGCCTATATTTCGGGGAGTTATTGTTCGTAGTAAGGTTTCGTGTGAATTTTGTGTGAAATACTAATTAGGCTATGCTATCATTCTTCTCAGTGCGAGTATCTCGTATAACACCGTACATGTAGTTATCAAATATTTTGAGACTGTCACGAACTCTCTGCTTGGGAGTTCTTATGTAGACAGCATCAAGAACTTTTGAGTTAGCCCATCCTCCAAGCTTTTCAAGAATTTCCTTTTGAACACCAAGTCCATTCATAGTAGTTGCGAACTGTGCACGAAGGTCATGGAAAGTCATCTTCAGACCATGCTTTTTGAGAAGTCTGTCGTAGCGGCGTTTAAGAGCTCCATAGTTTTCATTAACAATAAACTCTTCATCACTGACATGAGGTATCTGCTGGATGAGGTTGTAGATATAGTCAGGGATAGGAACATCACGGGTAGATAATTCTGTTTTGTTGCGGTTCTGTATAGTATCATGACCATTAATACAAACTCTTGTTCGTCTGACTTTTATATACCTACCGTTTTCGTCCTCGTAGATGTCGCCGAACTGAAGTCCACGCACCTCAGAGATTCTCATACCTCCACACCACACTGAAAGAAGACACGGAAGTTCAACGCTGGAACCTATAATTACCTTCAGTACTTTATCAAGATCGGGAAGTTCTTCCTTTACTGTCTTGGGCGGTAATTTAAGTTTACGAATCGAAGGAAGTTCAACATCAAATAATAATGCTGCACTTCTAATCAGATCATATCCGGTTTTTATTGACTTGTATCCCAACCCGCGCTCAGCATCTATATTAATTGCACGCTGAACATCGATTGTCTTTATGTCAGTAATATTATAGCCGTATATAGCCTGAAGTCTGTTTTTAGCAGCAACTTCGTATCCATAGAGCGTTGTTGGAGCGATGACATTGCGTTTAGATTCAATATATTCACTTACCGCTTCTCTGACAGTTATTTTTGTCGGAGTAATGTCAATATGGAGCCTTTTAAAGTCCTCTGCCAACTTGATTGCTTCCCACGCTGTATCAGTAGTAAATGATTTTGTGAGATTCTTACCGTTTTCGTTTTTGCCGTAAACTACTTGTGTACGGAAACGTCCTGATGGTAAAAGCTGTGCTTTTACTGTTTTTTGTGATTTCATTTTGATCCACCTTTCTATATATGGAGAAGGTGGTATAAACGTTATAACCATTATACCACCTTTCCTTAAAAATGTAAAGAGGGTTAATTACAGAGCCATGAGCTCGTCAAGTTCCATCCCCGTAACGTACAGGAGATTGTCAACACGACCGAGTGTTACATTCTCAGCAGACTTGTCGTACTCGTGAAGAGTCCTTTCACCGACATGCAAATACGATGCAAGCTCTGCATCAGAAACCTCTTTGAGCTGCTGCCAGTATCTGATCTTGCACCAGATTCTGCGGTACAGCGTTATGCGTGCTTTCTTCTTAGCCATTTTGTTCACCTCCTTGATTGAGTCTTGAGAGCGGCGATAAGACGCTCATTATTAATCATCTTGCATCCTCAGAATCAAGCAATAAGCTTCATGACCATCGGAGTGAGTAAGGTATAATTATTGTGAAAGGGAGGCTCCATACGGAGCCTGCACCTTACAGAACATTGCTATAGTAATTGTCGGGGAACTTCGGGTAATCATCAACGTGACCGCTGAGCGTGGTCGGGACGTTGCGACTGAGCTTCTTATCGAAGAGATTCGCCTTTACAATGATATCGCCGCGCATCATACTGTCGAAGCGCTCCATATCAGCCTTGGTGAAACGGAGCTCAGCTGCAACAACGTTTGCGGAGTTCGGCGTGGGGCGAAGGAATATCTGAGTGCCAGCCTTGCCCATTACAGAGCCAAGTTCGGTGTTGCGAGGATAATAATCTTGGGTTGCACCGAAGAAGGACATGTGAATTTTTCTGCCCTCTTTCATCACCTTGCGTATCGGACCGGTTTTCGAGAAATTCTGATTTTGAATTTCGTCGATAAATATGTCCAAAGCAACCTGCGGGTTGTCGTGCTGATAGTTGTAAAGCGTTGCAAGCAGCATGTCAATAAGCTGATTTCCCGATTCGGTATACGCTGAATCTGTGCGGATTATCGTGATTTTTTTCGAGCATCCGAGGAAACTGTTCCATGTTCTGTCAATCATACCGCACTCCTCGATGTCCTCAAAGAGAGGCTCAAAACGGTTGAGCAGGCTCTCGGAAGTTGCTGAACAGCTTCCTCCTCCAGACTGAAGCCTTTTGATGAGGTTGTTACTCTCCATTCTATCGCTCTCATCGAGCTCTGAAACATTCATACCATTTTCGGAGAGATATTCAGAGAAAATATCAAGGTTCTCCAACAGTTTTTCAAGAATAACAGGGTCTTTGCTATTGCCGCCACCCTTGAGTCTGTCAAGAATTGCCTTGCAGGTTATTTTTTCATCCTTATCAAGTGCGGTGATGACCTCTGACAGAAGTGTGCGAAGTGTATTTGCCTGCGGAGCACTGAGCTCGCCTATACCAGCTTGCAGAATTCCAATGAGTAATTTTTTCTTCGTCGGGAGGCTCGCATTGTAGTCGATTTCGAAGAGGTCGACGGGAATTCCATCCTTGTCGAGGTCGTATATCTCGACGAAGTTGTCAACAAATACCTTTGACAGATTACGACAAAGAGCCTCGTAAGTGAACGAATCTGAACTGTCGAATATGACAACCCTGTGCCCGAGCTTGAAGTACTTTGCAATGAGCTGACAGAGCAGATATGTCTTTCCCCAGCCGCTCTGACCGGTTATATAGAAATGACCATTTTCCGCATCTTTATAGCATATCTGCTTGCCTGCCACGCAACCGTTTCCGTTGTTGAGGATAGTAAGGAAGTCTTTCTGAGGTGTTTCATTTTCATCAAATAGGAACGCCTCGCTTTCGATGTTGTGTATTTTATACAGCACATCAGCATCAAGTATCTCAGCCGAAACATCGTACATATAAAGGCGCTGATGTTCGCCGGTGCTGCTATGAACCTCAATTGGGTGAGTATTTCCATCGGTAGCGTTCAAAACTTTTGTATGTTTCAGTGCTCTCATAAGACTCTCGAGACTCTTAGTGGTCATCATCTGGGCAAGAACGGCCTTGATGATCTCACTGGGGAAATATAATCTGTTACCGTCCACCAAGAATGATTTTCCGTCGTTGTCGAAAGTCATATTTCTGAGCTTCATCTTGGGAACTATTGCCTTGAAGCGAACAAGGTTGCTAAGAATTGAAGAAAATTCCTTCTCAATCGCACGACTTGCTTCCATAATCCTATCCTTCTTGCAGTCAATGTTTGAGAGGAAACAGTTGAAAGTGTTGTCATCGAGCATTTGGAATCCAAGGAACTGTCTGAAAAACAGCTCCACAGCATATACCATAATAGCAGTATCTAAACTTTCCCCCTGTGATTTTTCAGCCGCGTTCCTGCGCAGGTTTGGGATTATATCAGCAAAGAATTTCTTGATTTCATCCGCACGGAATAACACCGTGTTGATAATCATTGAGTCCATTTCTTCTGATGTTGCTCTAATAGTATCCATGTCAGTATCAATATTTGTTCCATCGGTATTTATAACGATGACATTTTCTGCAGAAAGCCTTGTAGCGGTAAAAGCAGCATTGTTGGAAATTACCGCTATCAAACCGTTACCGCCGTCGTTGCTAGCCTCCTGTCTCACCAATCTCGTAATAGTTTTAAGACTGTCACTCCTTTTATTTTCCTCATCTGCAAACGAATCATCTTTGAACAGAACTGTTCCGTCGAACACAAGATTGTACTCCTTAATGACATTGTCTTCTCCTGCTTCAAGAGTTGTTATCGGGTAATTTCTGATGTCGCCTGTCGCAAGCAGGACCTCAAGCATTTTTCCAGTGAACTTTTCGGAAGGTTCTGCTATAAGATATTGACAAATGTTCACTCCCTCCGAATGAAGAAAGTGCTGAAACAGGCTACCAATACGATAATACCCTAGGAATTTCGTTGTCGGATTATTGGCGTATACTTTCAACCAGCTGTCTATAATTTCCTGTGGCGAATGAGTCAACTGTGCAACCTTTCTGCGTCTAACACTCTCTGAGAGCATTGAGCGTGGAATATACGGATCGTCGAAGGCAAATGAAAGTTTGCCATCTTCAAATTCATTCCAGCCTTGATGCTCGAACAAGATGAAATCTTGCGATGGTGCTGTATGGAGCAGAAAACTGACCAGCGTGTCAAACAGGCTCTTTGTGCAACCAGGATAGCGCAGTATATCACGAAAATACTTGTGAAAACGCTCACGTATGTAGTCGTCACCGCTCATCAGCACAGAATAGGATTTACCTCTGGAGATGTAATTTATCACCACAAATCTTAAATCGCCATTGAAAGTGTTATTTTTATACACACCTATAATGGTAAAACCACTCGTTAGAGTTTTGATTTTCACCTTGCCTTTGCTGTTTGCTTCTTCTCTACACCAGGTATCGGTGACAGGGTCGAACTTGAACGAGACCTGATTAATGGTAACGTCCGAGACAGGAGCCACATAGCCATAATTGACGTTACCTTGCGGATAACCGTAAGAGTAAAAATAGTTGGTGTTGTCCGCCGAGTAGCCGTTACCGCTCCAATAATTCGTTGACTGAGAGGGGGAGAGTGATGTTCCGTTTGGGAAATTTAACCCTAGATTGTTCTGCATTTAAATCGATCCTTTCAAATTTTTTTACTTAAAAAACAAATATAATTCTCATCAAATGTAGGTGAACACGTTGAGACAAAAATCATTTTTCAAAAAAAAACGTGGATTTTATAAAAAAATGAAAATCAGTCCAGGCGAAACCTATATTTGTAAAAAAAACATCGTTTTTCAAGTTATGAAGCCTTCTTCATATAAACGTAGCTTCTATGTTATATTATATCGAAAGAAAATCAAATTGTAAATTCAGTAAATAAACTTGAAGTTTATAGCATAAGGGCTGTTTTATGCAAAAACCGTTGACAGCTTTCACACTGTCAACGGTTTTAAGACATTTTGATTGTATTAAAATAAACTTGAAGTTTTTCCACTTCTCTGTTTCGCACAATTTTTCTTATGATCAGGCAGCTCTTCTTGGTTGAAATACCGAAGAATTTTGTTGCATTCTTTTAAGCCTAAGAATGCATTGTTGAATAGATAACGATATGCTCTGTTTCTTAATGTATCCTCTCGTATATTGTATCCTGCCTTCTCGAACATATCGTAACACTCTTCCGAGTCGAGTTGTAATCCTATACAAAGAGCCATAACGTTTTTTATATTAACTTTTTCAGTTTTACCAGTATAGATTTTTTCTATTGCTGCAATGCTTAATCCAATACGCTTGTGAAGTTCCTTATCATCAATTTCCTTTTCCTTCATATAATAAACAATCGTGTTGGCAAGAGTGCTTAACTCAGGACTGTTCAGCCTGGTTAAAGTATCATTATACTCTTTTATCTGACTGATAGTTGTGGGGTCTAATTCTGTATCCTCTTCACACAGCTCAAATGATTCTGGTACAATCTTGTTGTATTCGGGTATCTTGTTCAGGTAAGATGCACCATAATGCAGTATCAGATTTGAATCAGACTCGCTTCTGAACTGAAATTTCAGAAGACACTCATCAGCGTGTTCCCTTGCATAATCAGAAAGAACGAGTTTTATTCCATCTTCCTTTTTTTCGACATCTATGTATTTTGCATCAAATAAGCATACTACATACCCGAGATATACATATCTTCTCGATTCTATAAGCTCAGCAAATTTTTCGTTCTCACGCAGTAATCGTTCATAATTAGCTTGATCTATGACAAAGGTTTCATTGCTTTTTAGCGTACCTGGTGTAAAATAAAATGGCTTTTTCTTATCATTATCAAATTCAACAATTGTACCGTTGACAAAGTCATACCCCAACTGATAGAGGCGTTCTTTAGCAATAAAGCTCGACACATTGTATTTTTTTGCAAATTTGATAACGCAAGCTTGCATTCTATCTCCAAAGTTTTCATAGTAAGTCGAAGGATCGTTAGCTATCTCTTTAATTGTAGCATCTACAGTACTTGCAGGTATAGCTAATCTCATAGCAACAGCATTAGCCTGCCATTCAGCTATACAGAGTGCTTTTTGCACAGCCGTCATACTTTTGTCGAGGATAATTGGCTGTGTCTCGGATTTTAAATCAACGGTTTCTTCTCCTAATAGCGTAAGAAGCATAAAGAATTTCTGATGCAGTTGCCAATGTACTAATTCGTGAGCTATTGTTATGAGAATTCCGCCGTCTTGCTCATCATAATATTTTTCTTTATTAAGAAGAATTGTTCCAGGCAAAGCATGGTAAAGTTTTTTAGTATTGTTATGGAAAATTTCTACATCAGATTCCAAGAGAATTATTCTGCCAAGACAGCCATTTGGAAGTTCAGAAAAGAATATTGGTTCTATCTTCAACAGCTTTTCTATTGAAAGGTGAACTTCTTCAAACCCCGCGATCTCTTTATAATGTGAATACAACTGATTTCCAATACGTTCCAATTCCTCAACAGGAATATCAGGAAGAATAAACTGACTTAACAAATTATCTTCTGGGAATTCATTGCTATTAACTTTTTTAACTCTAACAGACTGAATATCATTGAATCTCTTTTGAAGATTACCTTTTACGGCAATGATAAACGAAAGCGAATCCGTCTTTTCATCATCATCAACACTTACAGATACACCAAGTTCAAATTCGGCATTGAAGTTGGCATCATCGTCAGTACACACAAGAGAATGTATAACAAGATTATTTATTGGCTTACCATTTTTCATATAATCAGAAATAGCATTGCTAATAAGATTAAAATGTTCTTTTTGAAAGTAATCTTTTAAGCTATCATACTGACTCATACCATAATCCCCCTTATTGCATTATTGCTTCTTTTTGAAGAGTAAAAATTTATTTTTGTATATACCGACCGCAAAACCGCAACTGCACGGACTTGAAACCGAACAGTAACGGTTACAAAACCGCACACTTGCCGCTGTTGAACCGCACTTGTCTGAAAGTAATTTTGGTTCTTTTGAGAATAAGTGAGCTTTTATGC
>JAFSBM010000116.1 GCA_017437285.1 Ruminococcus sp.
TCGAGTGAGTATTCAGAGGATGAATTAAAGGATTTTAGAACACAAACTCAGGACATAATAAATGTATATACATTGGTTGAGCAGCAAGCTCCTGTTGGTTACTTCAAGGAAGAAACTGTTTATATCGTTGAAGTAAAAGAAATAATTGACCTTGTTAATCTTAGAGATAATGCCTATCCGTCAAATGTTCGTACAATGGTTAATGTAAAGAAAACGGATGGTACTATAGTGCTCAATTACACTGTAGAAATAACTAATACTGTAAGTGATAATGATAATACAAGGGTTATTAAAATCATTGGCGAAGATAATGCTGTAACTGATGAATTTACTTTGACAAAGATTACAGATGACAATGGCAATGAAACTCTGACAGTTAAGGATAGTTCCGGTAATGTTTTAGACTGGAATACAACAACTCCGAAAAAGCACGGCAATTACTACTTCGATCCTAACGCAATGATGGTTGTTCCCGTATCTGAAAATCCTATTGAGTATACCAACAAAATGGGACTTCTTTTCAGAAAGATTGACGATAAGGGTGCATCTGTAAAGGGTGTTACGATAGAACTTTATGAAGGTAATGAAAAGGTTACTGATACAAGTCTCTGGTACTGGGATGCAAATTCCAGCGAATGGCTTATTGATTATACAAAGCTTAAGTTTAATGTTGTATACAAAATTTCTGAAACTTATGCTGGTGGCAAATACGAGTTGGCAGAGGATATCTATTTCCAGAAAACAGGCACAACAAAAGAGGTGACAACAGAAACAGGAGAAACTGAAGTAATAGATGACAAAAAGCAAATAAAGTATTGGACTGGTTCCGCTACAATGCCTGAAGAAGAAAATAAGGTAACTGTGCTTAATTTCGCTCAAAGTCTTGAAACTCGTGTAATCCGAATGGAGAATACACGTATCACAGGTATAAAAATTAAGCTCGGAAAGACTGATATGGACGGAAAGCCTATTGGTGGTAATCTTGAAAGCAATAATTTTGCCACATTTGCACTTCATGCTAATGACGGTACAGAGTTGTTAAATAACATAAAGGTAATCAATGGTGAAGTTGAACTTGATTTCAGTGGATTTGACGAAAACAATACAACTTACGTAGAGAACGGCTATCTCAAGCCTGGTACATATTACCTGAAAGAGTTATCAGCTCCCAATGGTTATGAAGTTTCAACAAAGGATTTCTATTTCAATGTTGTTAAATCTACTGACGGTGCATTTAGTGTTACATCTTCTGAAATATTACCTGGCATTACATTAACAGAAGAAAAACAATCAGATAGTAAGGTTCATAAGATTACTACCTTTAAAAAAGATGCTTTAGAGATTATATCTGACGGTATTACAGCAGGAACTATTAACGATTCTACTCCGATTATTCAGTTTAAGTTCAAGACAGATTCAGATGAAATGGGTTGGGGTAATGCTAAGTTTAAAGCTAAAGTGAATGGTACAGAAGTATCACCCAACACAAGCAAATATCCAAGCGGCTGTGATATTCACGAAAACGGAATGTCATTTCAAGCTGAAACAGTAACAGTTCAATTTACAATACAGCAGTTATGTGAACTTTTTGATGTATCAGTAGCTAACTTTAACACTATAAATGAGTTTGTTATTGATACTTGTAATAGTACAACTGTTGAAGAACTTGATTTCTGGGTGATTGAGAATCCGATTACCAATAGTGGTGGAAACAATGAGACAGAACAAGGAATATTTACATCTAATGAAACTAATTTGAAAATAACTTCTGCAGGTTTACAGCTGATTACTGATGAAATGATTATCAATGATACACCTATTCTTACATTTAAGGTTTTATCAGACTATGAATCTAATAAAGATTATGGTAATGGAGAGTTTAAGGGTATTTATGATGGTAATGAAATAGTTAAACAAGATATAAAATGTACGGCTGATGTAATTGAGTATTCATTATCTGCAAAAGACATACTTAAAAAATTAGGATTGGAGATATCTGACTCAATTGCAGATTCAGATTTAATCACTTCATTTAGAAAGCTGACAGAGTTTACAGTAAACACATGGAATACCTCAAAAATTTCTGAACCTTATTTTAAGGGAAATGAATTGAATGAGGAAGAAACACCAGAGGAAGAAACACCGACAACTCCAGAAGAAACACCAGCGACACCAGAAATCCCCATGCTCACAATTGACAAGAACATTCTTATTGTTCCAAACGAGGCACTCGGCGTAGAAATGGATTTAAGAGTTGACAAAAAGTGGGTAGGCGATGAGGGTGCTACAGAATTCCGTAAACCCGTCAATGTTGTTCTTAAACAAAAAACAGGCGAAGATGGTACATATGTAACATTCAAGCCCACAGGACAGGCACAGGATTACATAACACTTGATACATCAAACAACTGGTCATACACATGGAAAGATTTACCAAGATATGAAAATGGTCCTAATGATGAAGGTGACGATGTTCTGTACTACTACAGGGTAGATGAAGTAACATCTGTTACAGGTTATACATCATCGGTTCCTAATGTGAATATCAACGAGGGCGGAACTATTGTAATTACAAACACAGCTGATACAGTAGATATTCCCGTTGAAAAGAACTGGAATTCTGACGGTCACGGAGATGTAAGCACATTGCTTCCTGAAACGCTTGTCGTTAAGCTCCAGGCTGAAATTGACAATGTATGGACAGATATTCCAGGAAAAACTCTTACATTAACAGCAGCGAATAAACAAGAAGGTGATACAAACGAAACACAGCTTTGGAAGGGCACATTTGAAAATCTTCCAAAGGGTTATAATTACAGAATAGTTGAAGTTGATGTTCCTTTCGGTTGGAAGGTAACTTACGGTAAGAAAGAGATTTCAGCCGCAGAAACAAATGCTGCAACAATTGAAAGCTTCGAACTTAGCAACTCATACGAAATCAAAACAGGAAGCATTGCAATTCAGAAACTCTGGCAGGATCTTACAGGAGAATCAGCATTGCCATACTCGATTACAGTTGATCTGTATCGTTCAGTAATTGCTCCTTCTTACACAGAAACTGATGCACCTTATACTGATGAAGATGCTCCCGGTAGCACTGTAAATGACAAACCAAAATATATGACAGACTATGCAAGATTGTTACAACATTCGCTTTACTTCTACGACGCTAATATGTGCGGTACAGACGTAGCTGAAAAAAGTGCTCTTGCATGGCGAACAAATTGTCATGTAGAGGATGAAGTTCCCGGAGGCTATCATGACGCGGGAGACCACGTAATGTTTGGTTTACCGCAGGGCTATACAGCTTCAATGCTTGGCTGGTCATATCTTGAATTTATCAAGGAAAATGAATCAGGGTATATGGTAGATGAAGACGAAAAGGCACATTATAAACTTATCCTTGAAAGATTCTACGACTTCTTTGTAGATTCAGTTAAGTATGACGCAAACGGAAAGATTTCTGAACTCCTTGTTCAGAAAGGCTTGGGAGCTGTAGACCACGATATCTGGTGTGCTCCTGAAAGACAGGTAAGCAGAGCAGATGAAATGGTTTGGACAAGCACAAGCGGCAGTAACGTAGCGGCAGAATATGCAGCTGCTTTAGCACTTGGTTATCTGAACTTCTATGATCCAAATGGTTCTGAGGAGCATAAAGAAAAGTATGCGAATTATCTTGAAGTTGCTGAAAAGCTTTACGAATTTGCTGGAAGAACCAGTGCTTTCGTAGCAAGTGATACTTCTGGCGAATACTATAAAGACACTGACCAAGGCGATGATATAGCTTGGGCAGCAGCTTGGTTATTTGAAGCAACAGGCAAGCTGGATAATAGTCCATATAAGGATGCTCGCTCAGATTCAACAGGCGAACTTCAATGGGATGATGTTAATCTTGCAGCCGCAATTGCAAAGGCTCGTCAGACAAATGATTGGAGTAAAGTAACAAAATTTATTGATGATACATACATTAATGGCAATAAAAAAGATTATTACTACATTCACTCTTGGGGAACAGCTCGATTCAACGCAATGGCTCAGACAGCAACACTTATTGCTGCGAAGTATAATTCTGATAAGAAAGAATCATACGTTAATTGGGCAGTAAGTCAGATGAACAAGCTTCTTGGTGACAACGATTGGAAAGACACAATCAACGGAGTTTGCGATGGCGGTACAATAAGCGATACAAATCTACCGATTTGTCTTGTTACAAACTTTGTTCCAGACGGATTTAATGTTGACACACCACAGGCGGCTCACCACAGAGCAGCATCAGGTTGGGATTCACACGAAGAATACAAGGCGAATTGTGGATACGATGATGATAGTTACGCATTAATCGGTGCATTGGCTGGTGGTCCTGCATTTGGTGCACACACTGACCAAGCACAGATGAATAATTTCAATCACAATCATCCCACATCAGGTCATACTTATATCGACGATCTCCACGACTACTGCTGTAACGAAGTTGCAATCGACTATAACGCAGGTCTTGTTGGTGCGGCGGCTGGTTTATACTACTTCAAGGGTACAGGCTTACCCTCCGAAAAGATTGAGGGCGTTGAGTTCGGTGCATACGGACTTGCAGAAATGACTGGTGATATCGAATCTCCTACAAACAGCGCAGTTCCCGAGGGTGCACAGACAGCATCTATCGACGAAGCAGTTAACACATATGTTCTTAAGACTTTCGCTATGAAGCAGACTACGGTTGATGTGTTGGCGGATGAGACTCTTTTAAGTACTGACGATGACGGAACATATTTTATTGCTGAAAAACAGAATTTTATAGCGTATGTTCCTGATTTAGTTGGCGTTTACAATATTGTAGGTTATAAATATGTTTGCCCATCAAATTGCGGTGGTACATTAACTGTTCAATATCCTGGAGGACAAAATCAAGGTGCTAAAGCAAATACATACTATCAGTTATCAGCGTCTTTAATTCTTGAATATTCTCAGTTTAACTGGGGTGCTTGGGGCGGAAGTTGTACACATGCTGATTCTAGCGGTGAAGTACGCGTTTACGTTAGCCTAGCTTCAAGTAGTATAACTACTACTACAACGACCACCATCACAACAACAACTACAACTACCACAATGACAACAACATCTACTACTTTAGCAGGAGGAGAAGGAGGAGATACAACTACCCAAAATACAACTACAACAACAACCACAACCACAACTACTACAACCACCACCACAACAACTACTACAACTACCACCACAACTACTACCACTACTACTACAACCACTACTGCAGTTACATACCCACCAAGCTCTTATACTACATGTGTAGTGGAAAATGCAGGAACCATAAGTAGCGATAAGGTGATATTCAAATTATCGGATTATTTACCCAAGGGAGCAATTTTGAAGAAAGTTTCAGTAAATGTTGCACCAGTAGATGAAAGTAAAAGTGGTGATTTTGGATGTGGTCTTATGGTTGGAGCAGAAGGCGGAAGTCCATGGTATCAAACCGATCCAACTCATACTGTTAATAGTTCTGGTAAAACAATTACATTTGATGTAAGCGATAAGAATGACATTGATACAGCTAATCATGTGTTTGCATTTGGACTTTGGTGGTCAAATGTTGGTTCACTAAATATCAACAGTATAATGTTCGAATACGAAATGGACAGCACATACATCGATATCAAGTACAACAACGAAGAGGTTGACGCAAAGACAATCCGAAATGGTCAGTCAGTAAACGTTACAGTAACTCCTACAGGCGGAGAAATTGGTAGTGTACAGCTTAAAAACGGTGATACTGTTGTTCAGGACTTAGGCACTGGCGGCAGCTACACAATAGCTCCGACAGAGGCAGGTAATTACACAATTGTAGCGGCTATGGCTGGAGATAATTCGGACAAAACTGCTTCAATAAGCCTTACAGTAAAAGACAACATAACAATCAATGGCAGCGAAGTAATGGACCTCAACAGTGGTCAGACACTTACAGTAAACAACGCAATCGACAATATCACATGGAGTGCAGAGGGCGTTGAAGGTACTGATTACACTGTAGACGGCGACATAATCACATTTGCAAACGGTGCTACTCTGGATAAAGCCACAGGCGTAGTCAGAGCATCAACAAACGGTGGTGAGTTCACAATTACCGCAACCGACAGCTACGACGGAAGTACGTCAAGCATTACAATCGGCGTAACAGAAAGACCAAAGGTTCCTGAACTGCCAAAGGATACATTCCTTGAAAATTCCGGAAAGATAACGCTGACAGCAGATAATAACTGGACAGTTGATGTTTCGGGTCTTCCTATGACTGATGCAAAGGGTAATCCATATTACTACTACATTAAGGAGTCAGGTTATAAGCAGACAGAAAACAGTCCTGAAAAGCCATTAACTGATTCAGTCGGACATTATATCCACAGCAGTAATGCAGTGTATATGCCAGTCAGCTACTACAACAATGGTATTCTTCCTGTTGAGAATGGTGAAAAGGCTGTAGCAAAGGTTGGAAACAAACTCACAAAAACAATCCAAGGCCAACTCCCCTCCACCGGCGGAAGCGGAGTGACGACATATTATTACTTAGGAGGTGTAATCATGCTTCTGAGTATAGCCGGGTTCACAGGTCTTAAGCGACGTGATAGAAAGCGTCGTAAAGAATAAACGCAA
>JAFSBM010000117.1 GCA_017437285.1 Ruminococcus sp.
GATGAAAAGAAAAACGCCTATAAAGGCGATGTTGAATTATGGTACTACAACGGCGGCGATGTTACTCATGATTATCTGAAACACATCCGCAAGGAATACCGTGCCGAAATATTTGAATATCTGAAAAATCTTCCGCTGAATTATGATATGACTGTCAACGACGTGAAATATAAGCTTGTACACGCATCGCCTGTTGATAATTATTACCTTGACCCGCTAAATGAATATGAATACGGCGATGAGGAATATTTTGCAGTATGGGCACGCTGGAAGCCTCATTATCCCATACCTGTGGGCTATAATCTGATATTCGGACATACTCCTACAATCTATTTTCACAATAAGGAATTGTGGGAAATCTGGAAAGATGAACGTGCTATTGGTATTGACTGCGGATGCGGCTATGAACAAGGTCGTCTTGCTTGTCTACGGCTTGATGATATGAAAGTGTTTTATTCAGAGAATTATAAATAAACTGAACCTGCTCCTGCATCACAAAAAATATATCTAATTTGTGAAATATAATTCACTTTGAGGCGTAATGCCCCATTTTTTTATTATTTTTCTTTTTTATATTGCAAAATATGTAAAATTATGATATAATAAATAAAATACTTGTATGATTTGACAAGGAGGTAGTGCAATGAATATTATTTCTAAAATATATTTCTTATACATAAAGAATACAAAAAAACAACGAATAGTTATTCCTAATTGGATAAGAGAAATTCCACCAGGAGCCTTCAGAGATAATCAGTATATCAAAGAGGTCTATATTGCTGAATCTATTCAAAAAATAGAAAGCGACGCTTTTATGAATTGTAATTCATTGAGAAAAATTAATTTCAAAGGAAGTGTAAGATACATTTCTTCGTCAGCATTTCCTAAAAATGAAAATATTTGTTTTAGTTTTGCGAAAACCATTGATGAAACAGATAGGAATAGAATGAGAGTTTATGTTAATAAAGCATCTATACATAGAAATGCTGTATTTTCAGATGCTGAAACGATAAATGCTACAAATGTAATTGAATCAATTATAGCACCTGAAATAGAGGATATTACAGATACAAAACTAACCGACAATATTGTTTCCGATGCGGCTGAGGTACAGTCTGTACCTGAGCAGGAATTGATAGTCGAAGCTACAGTTGCTGAGGAAATGGTAACTTCTGAAATCGGAGATGAAAATTATGAGTCGTTATGCTTTGAAAATAACAATGAAGAAATAGAGCCTTCCGAAACTATGTCAGATGCTGATACAGAAGTTTATGAAGAAGAGAAAGTAATCGAAAAGAAAGTTATTGGTGCATCTGATGAAGCAGTTGAGACAGAACAAGACGAGTTTGTAGAAAGCGATTATGAAAATTCTGTTGAAACAGAAGTAAATGAAGAATCAGAAGATAATGACGAACTTGTTAAGGTAGCTGAACAAAGTAAGTTTATAGAAGATATTCCGTCGGAAACAGCTTGTACTGGTGTGATTGTCAATGTAGATGAAGAAACTGAGCCTAAGGCTATTGAAATTACAGCGCAAAATGAATCTGTCAATCAAGAAGCTAAATCAATTCAAGTAAAAACTATTTCAGAAGAGCCTATTGAAGAGGACAGTAATTTTGACGAAGAACAATCAGATGAAAGGGATATTTCTGAAATCAATAAAGATGAAGAGGTAGAGAGCTATGATGAGGTAATTCCTTCAAGGCCTGCTCGTTCTGCAAGTGAAAAAAGTATTGCTGCTGTAAAAAGTACAAAGAAAGTTGCTGATAACAAGGAAGATATCCGTCAAAGTGATTTAAAAAAATATTATTCAAAACAATCAGTATCCGATATAGAATCCTCTGATTTGTTTATATCTTCACTGATTGAAAAATATTCTGTGCTTGAAAATAAATACGGCTATGAGGTTCCTCTTGGAATGATTGATATGACGAAAGAGGAGTACGAAAAGCTTGCGAGATATGTGCATGGTTTTATCACCACAGAAGCTCCAATTGTAAGCCTGACATCATTTCTGTGTTCTGTTTTTCTTGTGAAAACTGTAGCTAATTATGACCATAACAATAACTTCTGGGGTGCTGTTTCAATATTATTGAAATGCGATGAAAATTCAGCAACCAAATATCTTAAAGAAGCTTTGCTTTATTTTTGTTCATCAGAAAAAGTTTATTTTCATTATTATAAGAATAGACATTCTTATGCTAGAACAGTTCTTATTCATTCAATAATAAATCGAAGTACCCTCAATACTGTAATAGACTTTATAAGAGAATTTTACATTGAGGAAATGCGTGAAAGTTATGACAGTAATAATGTGCAATCATATATTGATCTTTTTGTTGACGAAATGGTTAAGGATTTATCTAAAATTTCAGATGATAATTCTTCAGGAAGTGATATGGGCGGAATTTATAAAGTATCGCTTGCTTTTAAAACAGCATGCCGTGAATTTCCTGATGCTGTTAAAGACGGACTAAAATGCTTGCTTTTCAATATTGATGCTTATTATCACAGAACTTCGGATGTAAGTTATTCTCCTGCAGTATTCAATAAGTATTTTAAACGCTGGAAAATTAGTGATATAGTGCTGAAACGTAATAATACAAACGGACAAAATCAAAAAGCACATAAGAACGGTATCAAGCATAATAAGAAGAATATTCAGCAGCTTGAACGTCTTGCAAGATTACAGCGTTGTGTATATTATATTGATGAGGACTACAGGCTTTATTTGTATATCCCTCAGCAGGAGATACCTTCTGAATATGCTGAAAGCGGTGTGCAGATAAGACTTTTCAACAATGATGAAGCACTCTTTGAATATAATCAGGAATGCGACGTTTTTGGTATATTTAGATTCTATACGGGAGAAATGCAGATAGAGCTGAGTAAATTCTATAAAAACCTAAGTATCAGAATCGTTACGGGAGCCGAAGAGGTGATTTTCGATTCAAAGTCTCAGCTTTACAGGAATTATATAGTTTTTGATACAAATCTCGATGAATATACAGGAAGAAATATTCCAAGAGAGCGTTTTTATGTATTAAGCGGAACGAACGAGGAGTTTTTCGCTGATGCTAATTATAATACATATAAATATTCTGATTATATGGTTCATTCGCTTGACACAGACGGAGAATGTGAAATCCTTGTTGGAACACACAGCGTTTTTGACAGCTTTGATTCATCAACAGATATACAATTGCATATTGACAAGAGCAGGCTTGTAAAGAGTGTAAAAGCATATGTTGCAGGTAAAGAATACAGAGTGTATTCTTCGCTTCCGCAGATACGCTGTAAGATAGAAAATGATAATGCAGACAAGTATATTCTTGATGTAAATGATGCTCATATAAATGCAGATGAAATTTTTGGTGATACTCGTGAAGCTGTACTTGACCTTAATAAAATATTCAATACAGAAAAAAAGAATTTCATAAATATCTGTCTTAGGGAAAAGGGAAATAAAAAGAGTATATGTGAATGGCGTATAGCTATTTTAGAAGATTTTGAGTATTCTCTTGATAAAGCGTATTATTATACGGATAAGACAGTACAGCTTCTTGATCTTTATGCTTCAGATGCTCAATTTGAAATAGAAGATTATCCCTATAATTTAGCAGTTAATAGTTTAAGAAAAATAGCTGTTAATGGTGTTTGTGGTAACACAGAATTTTATATCGATATAAAACTGCCAATGATTTATTGGGCGTTTGATGAAGATTATAACAGTCTTATGGGAACGAAGTATATCCCTTCTGAAGTATTTGAAAAGAACAGTAATATCATAATGGAACTTCCTGTTGGTAGTTTTAATATATGGGCGATTAATGATACTACTCAGCGTCAACTTTCCATACAAAGTGGAAAACTTAATCTGTCAGATTTCAGGGTTTCAGGCTCGGACTATACAACAATCGGACTGAGAAGCGAAAAAATAGGCGAACTCAAGCTTTTTGAGCTTATTCATAAACCTTCGGTAAGGGAGCTTTCTGTTGCTTGTGACGGTAATGAGCTTACTGTTTCATATATTCAGATTGGCAAGTGTCCGATGAATATCTTAATAAAAAATAATGATGGTGACAAAGTTTTTACAAAGAGTTTTTCACCTCAGAACAACGGAGAGGTTGTTATTACCGAGAATATTTCCGAACTTGAAAACGGAATTTACAGCGTAGAGGTTTCACAGCTTGTTGCAGATGATTTCGGTTTTTCTGCAACAAAGAAATTGATCGGCACTTATGCAATAACCAAAGGTAATGTCTTTGAGGTGTATTGTCAGAGTAAAAATGGAATGTTGAAGCCATATTGTTGTATTTTTGACGGTGAAATCAAAAAACGTGCGAATAATTTCTATTGTGAGAATATTGAAAGTAAGGATAACGGCGAATCTGGTGTTTATACTGCAAATGCATTTTATAACAACCGAAACGGCGTCAAAGTATATTTCGAGGACGCAAATCCATTGCGTATTGAGCTTCTTGAAAAGAATGGTAACATTATTACTTTTACAATAGCAGACAACGATGGAGACGGATTGCTCTACGAAAACGCAAGAGGATATCTATGCTGTGATAAGGTGGGAAGCCGTGACTATAAAGCTTATTCTCTGCCTGATCATTATGTAATTAAAATTTAGGAGCAAGAATTATGTTTAATCCTATTAACGCATCAAAGGAAATTATGAAATACTATCTCAGGTATATTGAGACAGCGTTTTATATAAATGACAATGAATATTTTGATATGTTCAGAAGTAAGCTTAGAGATGAAAGCTATTTTTCAAAAGGACCATATCTTGATGCTACAGACTCTTTCAAGGCAGGCAAATCTTTGTCTAAACTTATTGATGAGGGCGAGGTGTCATCGCTTTTCAGAAATCTCAATCAAAAGGCAATGCCTGTTACACGCCCGCTATATCTTCATCAGGAAAGGTCTATCAGATGTATCAATAAAGGCGATAATGCTGTAATTACAACAGGTACTGGTTCGGGTAAAACAGAATCATTCATACTTCCTATTCTTAATTATCTTTTTAGAGAAAAAGAGCAGGGAAAGCTTGGCTCGGGAGTCAGAGCACTTCTTGTTTACCCGATGAATGCTCTTGCTAATGACCAAATAAAACGACTGCGTGAGCTTTTGAAGGATACGCCGGATATTACCTTTGGAGCATATACAGGCGAAACAGAACATCGTGCGGATAAAGCATATAATAAGTTCGTAAAGCTAAATCACTGTGAGCCGCTTCCGAATGAACTTATTTCAAGAGATGCTATTAAGGAAAACCCTCCGCATTTCCTTATTACCAACTATGCTATGCTTGAATATCTTATGATTCGCCCCGATGATAATGTGCTTTTCAGTGGTGAGTACGGCAGAAGCTGGAAATTTATAGTATTTGATGAAGCTCATACATATACAGGAGCTACAGGAATTGAAGTTTCAATGCTTATCAAACGCCTGAAAGCTCGTCTTGAAACAAATAATGAAATCCAGTATATTCTTACCAGTGCTACTTTGGGAAGTTCTGAAAGTGACAATGGAGAGGTTATTCACTTCGCAAATACAATATGCAGCGTTGATAATTTCAAAAATGAAAACATAATAAGAGCGTCAAGAGTCAAAATATCTCAGCCTGATGCTGTCTGTTCCTTCCCAGATTCAATGTATAAACTCTTGTGGGAATGTGTGCAGTCATATAACAGTAATGATATTCTTTATGATAAGGCTGTTAAATACTTTTCAACTCTTGAAAAGGGCGAAAATATTGAAGAGACTGTATTCAATCTTCTTTCAAAAGATGGGGCTTACTATAAGCTGAAAGGCCTGCTTGATAATACAACCGTTTCTGTTTATGATGCTATGCACGATATGAATATGACTGCGGAAACAATAGTTGCATTTATATCTCTTGCATCTAAAGGAAGAAAAAACGGTGCAGCACTTTTTGATGCAAGATATCATTATTTTATCAGAACCCTTGAGGGTGCGTATTTATCACTTGCACCAAACAAAAACCTTTTTATTGAGCCAAGAAAAACATATCTTGATTCAAAGGTTTTCAAGTTTTCTGTATGCAAAAGCTGCGGTGAAATATACATTGAGGGATATACATTCAAGAAAGCAAACAGTAACATTTCATATTTCAGCAGTGATATGCCTGATATTGAAGCGAACGAAAAAACTCCGAAGGTGGAATACTATCTCCTGAATGGTGAAAAGCTTGCTGAAGATGAAAAGAACAGCTATACCCTTTGCGGAAAATGTGGAGCAATTGCACATAGATATGACATGAAGAAAAAAGAGAAAATGTGCAGCTGCGGAGAAGCTTATCATCATAACATAGTAAAGGTACCTAATGAGAATATCAAGACATTTTTGATGGGTGGAAAACGTTTAGTGAGAAAATGTATGTGCTGTGAAGCTGTTGCAAGAAATAATTCAGTTCTCAGAGATTTCTATATGGGACAAGCTGCAGCTGCAAGTGTAATAGGTACATCGCTATATGGACAGCTTCCTTCAAAGAAAATGATAATTCACACGATACCACAGAAAGAAGCAGAGGAAGATATCTTTGGTTTTTCAACTGTTCAGACTAAAAATCTGCAGCATACAGAAATTGAAAAGCTTACCAAGCAATATCTTATTTTTTCTGACAGTAGACAGGAAGCTGCCTATTTTGCAAGCTATTTTGATACCACATATCATAATCTGCTGAGACGTCGTATTCTTGTTGAGGTGCTGAAAGAACGTTCAGCGGAATATCGTGGAGGAGTGTCTGTATCGGTTATCTGTCGTCACCTTGAAGTTGCTTTTTCAAAATATAATGTTTTTGAAGCAGACAGACGCAAGGAAGAAGCACTTAAAACCTTTTTGTATGAAATGGTTTCTAACGAGCGTAACAGCCTTGAAGGACTTGGTTTGATATCATTCTGCTATAAACATAATGATATGGACTTGCCTGTATTCCAAAATGGAGAGACAAAAGCAGTAATAAATGTTCTTGCAGACAGCTTCAGAAAAAAAGTTGCCATAAAATATGAAAATATCGCTGATCTGAGTGATGAGGATAAGGAGTTTTTCCAGTATTCTGCGGTTAATCAAACCATAGCTCTCAGTAAGGAAAATCAGGAGATACGTACAGCAAGCCGTGATACGTGGACTGCACCGACTCATAAAAACTTGCGTACTGATTATCTGTCAAGACTTTCTCATAAGATACATGAAACAGCATGGGATAACAATAAAATCAATGAGTTTCTAAAGCTGTTGTGGATCAAGGTATTTATGGATAACGGAAGCATAATATCAGACGACAATATCGGTTATCGGATGCTTATTGATCACTTTATAGTTTACAGTGCATTTTCAGAAGAAATCCCTAAATTTGTATGCTCAAAGTGCGGAAAGATAACAATGAATAATGCGAGTGGTATTTGTCCCGAATTCAGATGTGACGGAGTACTAAAACCATTTGATGTGGATTCTCTTAAAAACAACCACTATTATCGTGTCTATACGGAGCTTGATATTTACGATCTTATTATAAAGGAACATACGGCACAGCTTGACCTTGAAACTGCGAAACAATATCAGGATAAATTTGTAAATAAGGAAATCAATGTTTTAAGCTGTTCTACAACCTTTGAAATGGGTGTAGACGTAGGTGATCTTGAAACAGTATTTATGAAAAATATGCCGCCAACCCCTGCAAATTATATTCAGCGAGCAGGACGTGCAGGACGTCGTACTGACAGTGCCGCTTATGCATTGACGTTCTGTAGGCTTTCATCTCATGATCTGAATTTTTACAGGACTCCTGAAAAGATGATAAGAGGACATATTTTACCGCCAAGCTTTGAAGTTACAAATGAAAAAATAGTAAGGCGTCATGTAAATGCATGCTGTTTCGCTGCATTTTTCAGATTGTATCCTATGAGTTTTTCAGATGTCGAAACCTTTTTCATGGGAAAGTATTATGATTTGTTTGTACGCTTTATAAGGTCAAGAGATGAGATGCTGCTGAATAATCTGTATGATTCTGTGCCACAGCAAATGCATAAGCATATCAATGAATGGTTGGATAATCTTGTTTCGGAAAACGGCGAGCTAAGAATGGTTTATGAACAAACGGTTGAGGACATTAATCAGCTTGAGGAATCTTTAAGGGAACTTGTTGATAATGATACAGCTGCATGCTATCATGGTGCGGCGAATATAAGAAACGCAATACGCACGATTAAGGAAATAAATATACTTACTTTTCTTTCAAGAAAGAGTATTCTTCCGAAATATGGTTTCCCTGTAGACAGCGTTGAATTGCAGACAAATCCTTCGGGATACGGCTATAATAATTCATCAAAGCTCAGGCTATCACGAGACCTTGCTATTGCCATTGCTGAGTATGCTCCTGATTGTGAGATTATAGCTGACGGCAAAATATATACAAGCAGATATGTTAAGCTTCCTCCGAATAAGAAACATACTTTGCTTACATATCAATACAGTGTATGTAAGAATCCCGAATGTGGTTGTATAAATACCTCTATGAAAACAGGTGATAATAAGGGCAGTTGTAAAATCTGTAATTCTGAGGTCAAAAGTGAAGGAACCTTTGTAATTCCTGAATACGGATTTGTTTCGGAATTAAAAGCCCAAAAAGCAACTACCCGCAAACCTGAACGTACATATCGTGGAGATGTGCACTACATCGGAAACAGTAGCGGAACTACTGAAATGTTCGAGATAGGTGATACTTCTGTCTCTGTTACAAAGACTATTGACGATGAATTGCTTGTTCTTAATAATACGGCTTTTTATATATGTCCTGTATGCGGTTTTGCTTTTCGTGAGAAAAAAGGTCTTAGGGAAGATAAGAAGGTTACAGATAAATCACATAAAAAGCAAAACGGTCATATATGCAGTGGTACAATCTTTAATCGTCAATATCTCGGGCACAAACTGAAAACTGATGTTGCTATTATCAATATCTCACAACCAATTGAAAGGGAACAGGCATTGTCTGTTCTGTATGCACTTCTTGAAGGAATAAGCTCATATTATTCAATAGAGCGTAGTGATATATCCGGATGTCTTCACTGCACCTACGAGAACAGAAAGCTTCATACAACCTTTGTAATATATGATACGGTTCCCGGTGGAGCAGGTCATGCGGCACGTATTGCAAATGGTGGCAAATCAGCTATGATTGGTATTTTTAAAGAGGCATACAGAGTAGTTAACGAGTGTACCTGCGGCGGAGAAAACGGAGACGGAGCTTGTTATAGTTGCCTGTGCAATTATGAGAATCAGAAGAATCATGATAAACTTAATCGTGGCAAGGCAAAAGACTATATTGAGAGAATTCTGAAAAATAGTTAATAAACTGATTAATCGGGGCATCTTGCCCCGATTTGAAAATAAAGTAATATTATAAAAAACTTGTACAAATTAACAGGAGAAGGAATATGGTAATCCATAATAAACTTGTAAGGGATAAAATTCCTGAGATAATAGAAAAATCAGGCAAGAAAGCCATAACACGTACACTTACGCAGGAAGAATATCTTTCAGAGCTTGATCGTAAGCTAAATGAGGAATGTGCTGAGTATCAGGCTGATAAGAGCCTTGAGGAGCTTGCTGACATGCTTGAAGTAATGTATGCTATTGCTGATGCGAGAGGGTATTCTGTAGCTGAACTGGAGCAGGTTCGTGCAGAAAAAGCTGAAAAACGTGGTGGTTTTACAGATATGATCTATCTTGAGAGAGTAGAGGAATAACTAATGGCGGAAGTAGTAAAAGTAAATTCTGTAAATAGTGTCGCAGAAGATTTGTTTGTACAGCTTTTCTGTGAAGCATTTGGTCCGGATAAAGCAGAATGTCTTTATATTCAGCAACCGTTTAATGATATATATGGTAACCGCAGATATATAGATTTTGCACTTATATCTGAACAGAGCAAAATAGCTATTGAAATAGATGGTGAAACTTATCATAATCCCGGACGTATTTCCGAGAATAAATATTATGATGACTTACTTAAACAAAACAGCCTTATCTATGATGAGTGGAAAGTTTATAGATGGGTATATAATCAACTTTTAAAGCAACCTGATCGTGTTAAGGATGAACTTGTAACTTTCTTGGGAGAAAATCCGTTACTTAAAATTCTGGATGATTATCTCCCCGTTCAAAAAGGGAAGTCATTTGAACTTAGAGATTATCAACAGGAAGCTATTGACAGTTTGCGTGAAATGCGTGAGAACGGTGAAACCATAGCTTTATTGTATCATGCTACAGGAGTTGGAAAAACCGTAACAGCTTGTACAGATGCAAAGTCTGTAGGTGGTAGAACACTATTTCTTGTAAATGCTCTAAAGCTTGCATCTCAAGCAAAAGAGACTTTTTCTAAAATATGGCCGGAGGCTACTTTAGGAGAATATACGGGTTCATCTAAAGATAAAAATAATCATGTAGTATTTGCAACGATTCAGACATTATCTCGTAATCTTGCTGAATTTGATGCAGATGATTTTGACTATATAATTGTTGATGAGTGCCATCATGCAGCAACCAAGATGTATCAGAAGATTTTTTCTTATTTTAAGCCTAAGTTTATTCTTGGTCTTACAGCAACTCCTGAGCGTTCTGACGGACAAGATATGCTTGAACTGTTTCAAAATGTTGCACATAAGATGGATTTAAAAACGGCAGTTGAACAGGGAATACTTGCGCCTATCAGATGTCTGCGTGTAAAGACGGATATTGATTTGAGCGACGTGCGAGTTCATGGCATAAAATATGATGCACAGGATCTTGAGAATAAGTTGTTTGTTCCTGAAAGAAATGCTCTTATTGTGGATACATACCTGAAATATGCAAACGGCAGGAAAACAGTAATTTTCTGTGCGAGTGTTAATCATGCAACGAAAATTGCAAAAATGCTCAGAGAAAGTGGCGTTGTTGCAGAAAGTGTTTCTGGACAGGATAAAGTTGTTGTACGTAATAAGATTCTTGATCAATATGAAAAAGGCAATATAAATGTATTGTGTGCCTGCGATCTTCTTAACGAAGGTTGGGATAGTCCGCGTACAGAAGTTCTGTTTATGGCTCGTCCTACAATGTCGAAAACAATTTATATGCAGCAGCTTGGACGTGGTACAAGAAAGTGTGAGGGCAAGGAAGATTTACTTGTATTTGATTTTGTGGATAATGCCAATATGTTTAAGATGCCTTATTCTATACATAGATTGCTTAATATCAAGGAATATCGTCCTTTCGAATATGCTCTTGCTCCGGAAAATAAGAAAAAGCATGATTTTAATATGATATTCAAGGGTGAAAAACCTGTAGCTTATCTTGATATTCCTATTGATATATCAGATTTTGAAACAATCGATCTATTCAACTGGCAGGAAGAAGTAAAGAACATGATTTCTCAGCTTGAATTCGTAAGAATGGTTGATGTTCAATCTGAAACAGTTGAGAGATATATCCGTGAAGAAAAAATTAAAGCAGATTTAGCTGTTCCTATCAGTGAAAACCGTGTGTTTAATTATTTTAGGGAAGATACTGTTAAGATGTATGCTGATCAGTTCGGTTGGGATCTTATTACATCATCAAATATTACAGAGAAATTTATGAATTTTATTAAGCAAATGGATATGAGTTTCTCATACAAACCTGTATTGTTGAAGGCGATTTTTGAGTATATCGATAGTGAAGGTAATGTAAGAATATGCGACATCGTTGATTATTTCAAAGAGTTCTACGAAGCACGTAAGGAAAACGGTATGATTGCAGAAAAATCAACAAGTATATTTCAGAAAGGCGGATATACTGATAAAGACGTTGAACGTAATATCCTTTCAAATCCATTCAAACGTTTTGCAGATATGCGTTTTCTTCAGCGCTGTAGAGATGTTACAATGATACGTATTAATCCGGCAATCTTTAAAAAGCTTACTATTGAGGATAAAGCTTTGATTCTTGATACATGTGAGAAGAAGCTTGAGGAGTATTATAAGAGAATTCAGAAATAATATAGAAATAGTTTTCGAAAGGAATTAATATGTGGATATTCCGTAAAATCAAAGAAAAGAAGCAAGCACAAATTGAAGAGTGCCTGCTTCTTATAAATCAAATACAAAATGCGAAAACGGATTTTATAGCGATATTTGACGATAAATCGGAATTTGTTACAGTTGAAAACATTGCATCATGGAAAGGGAAATATAGTAATCTTAATTATGGTCTTAATCAAGATACTCTTGCAAAGTTAAGAAAAGTTCCTGATTATAATGTACTAACCAAAGAGGCTAACGATTTATCTGCTATTTTTTCATCGGCAGAAAGTACCCGCACTATTCATAATAATGCTGTTATTGAAAACAGAGTAAAACAAGTATATTCAGTAATTGGCAACGTAGAAGGGCGAACCCTTGACAAGCAACAGCTTATGGCAATTTCCAAGCGAGTTCATAATCATCTTGTAATTGCCGGGGCAGGTACTGGCAAGACAACAACTATAGTTGGTCTGATAAAATATCTTATAAAAGCTAATCTGTATAAACCACATGAAATACTTGTGCTTTCTTTTACAAATGCATCAGCAAGCGAAATGAAAGAGAGAATACATAAAGAAACTTCTTTGCCTATTGAAGCTTCTACGTTTCATAAGCTTGGAATTAATATTATAACATCTGTGGATAATATAAAACCCAAAATATCTATGCTTAATATGCGAGAGTTCATTTCAGATAAGCTTGAAGTGTTAATGAAAAATCCTGATTATCTGAGGTTGTTGAATAATTACATGATTCATCATAAAGTTTCTATGAAATCAGAATTTGATTTTAAAACTGAAAAGGAATACAAAGAGTATTTGCAGCTTAATCCTCCGATTACACTTAAACGTGAAACGGTTAAAAGCTACGGTGAAATGGAAATAGCAAATTTTCTGTATTTAAATGGCATAGAATACGTGTATGAAAAAGCTTATGAGATTGATACTCGCACACAGGAGTATGGTCAGTACTATCCTGACTTTTATCTTCCGGAATACAACTTGTACATTGAGTATTTTGGAATTGATAAAAACGGGAATCCACCTGCATATTTCAAAAACGATTATGTTTCTTCTATGAAATGGAAAAGAGAGTTACATAAGAGCAGCAGTACAGAAATGATAGAAGCTTATGCATACGAAAATTTTGACGGTACATTGCTGTCGGAACTCGAAAGAAAACTATCTGAAAAGAATGTTGTTTTTAAACCAAAGTCACAGGAAGAACTGTGGAAGCAAGTCTCAGATGAGAATAATAATGTTCTTGATGGTATTATTCAACTCATTGAAACTGTAATAAACCTTATGAAAAGTAATCGATATACAATTAACGATATATTGTATAGAAATAACCAATTATTGAAAAGCAAAGAAGTTGAATGTCTTGTACTTTTAATTTCACCAATTATGCAAAGCTATAATGATTTGCTTTGTAAAAACAGTGAAATCGATTTCAATGATATGATAAATATGGCCGCGGATTACGTTAAACAAGGGAAATATACAAATCCGTATAAAATGGTCATTGTTGATGAGTATCAGGATATATCTAAAGCAAGATTTGAATTGCTTAAAGCATTAAGAGAATCAAGCGATTATGATTTATTCTGTGTTGGCGACGATTGGCAGAGTATTTATAGGTTTGCAGGAAGCGATATAAGTTTTATTCAGAGATTCTCTAATTACTGGGGACCGACTGAAATAAGCAAGATTGAAACGACATATCGTTTTTCTCAAAGGCTCATTGATATCAGTGGTGAGTTTATAATGAAGAATCCTATGCAGATCAAAAAATCTATACGTGGCGTACAAGGAAATAGCCCATACGTTTTAGGTGCTGTTCAAGCGTATACAGAGGAGTATGCTATAAAATTCATGCTTAATAAATTAGATGATCTTCCAATTAATAGTACGGTATTTCTGATTGGAAGGTATACCTTTGATGTGAATATTATTCGAAATTGTGAAGGATTAAGCTGTAAATATAATAATGTTAATACTCAGACGGATGTTGTTTATAGGAATAGACCAGATTTAAAGATAAGCTTTATTACAGCTCATAAATCCAAGGGCTTGCAGGCTGACTATGTTTTCATAATAAATAATAAGCAAGGAAGGATGGGATTTCCCAGTAAAATTCAGGATTCTCCGATACTTGACTTATTATTGGAGCAAGGCGATAATTATCCGTATGCAGAAGAAAGACGTCTATTCTATGTAGCCATGACAAGAGCCAAACAAAAGGTTATTCTTGTGACTATAAAAGATAAGGAATCCGAATTTGTTAGTGAGCTTCGTGCTGAATATAATGAAGAAATGAATCAGGAGGCATACAGTTGTCCTAAATGCGGCGGTAAGCTTTATCGAAAAACTGGACGATACGGAGAGTTTTATGGTTGTGAGAATTATAGAAAAACAGGATGTAAGTATACACGGAACGTTATACGGTCAAGTTGAATCGGATAAAACAGCTTGCAAAGTTCATGTGTAATTGAAAAAGTGGATGTCTGGGTCTATAGGTAGGCGATGATTGTTCTGCATGTAAAATAAGCCGAATACTATGAGAAAATAGAGAAATGGAGGATAATCAATTTGAAACGAGTTTTACAATATATTTGGATTGAAAAATATGGTTGTATAGAAAAAAAAGAGTATAATTTTACAAATAGAGTAAAATTACATTTTAAACATGAGTCAGGAAAATTTAATATTGAAAAAAACAATAATTACTATAAAGATTTTTTTGGCAAAAATATAGAGCTTTCATGTATAGTTGGAAGAAATGGTTCGGGCAAAACATCTTTGTTAGAATATTTAATGCATATTATGGATGGACAAGTTATTTTAAATAACTGTATTATAGCATTTTTTGATAATGATTCTTTAATTGTCTATCATACAGGGATAATTAAAGATTTTAATGGGGAATATAAAGAATTCTCTAAGAATGAAGAGGGTAAATATGTTATAGACAATGTGATTGCTTCAGATATTGTATACTATACATATGCATTTAATTTTGGACAATTCAATCGGCAATATATGAATGTTCAGAACTATTCCCCAGCATATTTGTTTAAAGAGAATTCAGAATTGTTTGATAACAAAAAAGGCGACGTGGTAAGATTAACTGACCTTAATAAAGCACATAATAACGTTATTCATAATCAGTTAGATTTCGTTTATAAAGATAAAGCTTTTTGGAAGGTATTTGGAATACGAAAACCGAACAAAATAGACGTTTATATTCAAAATAGTAGAACTAATGCTCTATTAGATTTCATCGACAAGTATAATGAAAATAAAAAAGAGGCAATTAATCAAATTGAACGTTTTTCTAAGTTAGGCATAGATGATAGTGAGGTTTATAAAAGTTATTTTGAAGAATGCACAAAAATAGAATCCGAATTTGATATTGATGGCTTGTGTAGAAATTTTTTTGATTTTAAATCTGATAATTGTCTTGAAATTGTAGTTAATAATATTGCTGTAGAGTTAATGAATAGTTTTATCGAGGAAATTAATCAAACAGATCCATTTTTTTGGAATACTATGTCATCGGATTCGGCGTCATTTGGTTTTTTTAGATATTTACATAGTGTATATTTGCGACGAGACCAAAATGATAAGAGATATGTATCATTAAAACAGGTTTATAATTTTTTTAAGGGGGTTAAAAATTCTTCTTTTTGTTCCCGATATTTATATCCTATTCCCCCAAAGGCTGATGAAGAGAAGTGGCGTATGTTGAACATTGAAAAATACAAAAATTTTAGCAAATATTTACTTGAATTTTTCGAAGGTTCAAAGCAATATATTGCTTGCAATTCTAATAATCATTTTTCTATCAGCTTTGATATTCATAATGTGGATATAATTGCAAATCCTATAAGATTTTATGAAGAATATTTTTATATAAGTAAAGTATTCAATTTTCTCTCTTTTTCTTATGGCTTATCTTCTGGAGAAATGGCATTACTAAATATACTTTCAAGCATATATAAATCTATTAGTAAAAGAATCAATCCATATAAGATAAAAAACGAATCAAAAAATTTTATTATTATGATCGATGAAGCAGATATGTTATTACATCCTGAATGGCAAAGAAAAATCATTAAAGCACTTGTTGATTTTCTAAAACAGTTTTCTGACAGATTTACTATACAATTATTAATAGCAACCCATTCACCGATTATGTTGTCTGATATACCAAGACAAAATGTATTGTATTTGGAGAGTGATTTTAATGTGAGTGAAATTAATCAACCTGAAACATTTGGTTCTAATATTTTCAAATTATACAATAATGCATTTTTTATGGATAAAGGTGCAATAGGGGCATTTGCAAAAGAAAAACTTGAAATTTTGCTTAAAGATATTCTTGACGGTAATGGAGATAAAAATGACATACAGAAAAGAATAAATCTTATTGGAGATGATTTTCTTAGAAGTAAATTTCAAGCCCAATTTAAATCAGTGTATAATACTGATTTAGATAGTGAAATAGCTGCTTTAGAAAAGAAATTAGCTGAATTGAATCAAAGACGTGCCAAAACTATGAAAGAGAATAAACCAAATGAGGAATGTGAGGGCTACAATGATTAAAATAGAATGGTTCAGCGAAGAAATGCAGAACGAATATACTGAAACGATCGCAAAGAAAATACGAGAAAAACTTAAAAAAGAAATATTAAAATTTCCTGATGATATAGCAGAGCTTTTTAGGGAAAAAGGCAGCGTATCAGAGCAGAAAATAAAAGAATTTTTAAAGATGAAATTTTATAATGTAGAAAATAATAAAGCTTTAAATCATTATATTTCTCGTTGTACTTTAATATCACATTGCTTGACGGATATAAATAAATCAGATTTTAATAAGTGGAAAAAAACAAATTCATCAAAAGTAATCAGCGATTATTTAGATGAAAGATTTAAAAAATACAATGAAAAGTATCCAGAAAACTACCCTTTGACATATCCTACTGATGCAAGTGAAGAAAATTGGAGTGAAAATTTTAAGAACAAAATAATAGATACTGTCTTATTAGAACCATTTAAAACAGTTTTTAATTATGATATAATAAATGATAAATTCCGTCATAAGCTTATGAATTCTTTAAATGTCCCTGTTTGTCCTTATTGTAATAGGCAATATATAACGCCTTGGGATGATATGGAAGGGAATAAAAAATCAACAGCTGATTTAGATCATTTTTTTCCCCAAAGCGAGTATCCTTTATTTGCGTTGAACTTATTTAATTTTGTTCCAAGTTGTCAAGTATGCAATTCACGCATGAAATTATCACGTTTTTTAGATAAAAACGGTAATCGACCTATTTATCCTTATGATGAAAATTTTGGAGATGATGCCGTTTTTAAAGCAAGTACTACATATGGTGGAGAAGATCCTAAAAGATTATTAGAAGTATGGCTTAGTGAAAGCATAGATGATTTAAAAATAACTTTGAAAATTCAAGATAACATTGATGAGCAATATAAGGATAAAATTGAACAAAGTAATAATTTATACCATATAGAAAAAGTATATCAGGCACATAAGAATTATGTGAGTGAATTAATGCTGAAAAAACGCATTTATGATGATGGTGAATATTTCAAGACTATACAAAACATCTTCAGTGGCTTTGAACATGAAAAACTTAATCAATTTTCTGAAGATGAAGATATAGTGTATAATGTTAATGGGAAAAAGCTAACAATAACAAAAAAACAACTTGAATTATTTTTATATGGTTACAACTGGGAAAATGGACAGGATTCAACGAGACCGTTATCTAAACTTACATATGATATTTTAAAGAGATAATTCAGTTAGAACCAGAATGGAGGAATATTTATGACCGCAATTGAAAACATGCTTACAAGAAGAAGCGTAAGAGCTTATAAGTCAGATATGGTACCAAAGGAGATTGTCGAGAAGATAGCCGACGCTGGCACATATGCCGCAACAGGAATGAACAGACAGTCACCTATAATTATAGCTGTCACAAACAAGGAACTTCGTGACAGACTTTCTGCAATGAACGCAAGAATTATGGGAACTAATACAGATCCTTTTTATGGTGCACCGGTTGTATTAATTGTTCTTGCTGATAAATCTATGCCTACATATCTATATGACGGCAGCCTCGTTATGGGTAATCTTATGCTTGCGGCTCACGCTTATGGTGTCGATAGCTGTTGGATTCATCGTGCCAAGGAAGAATTTGAAACAGCCGAGGGCAAAGAAATTCTTGCTTCACTTGGCATTACAGGAGATTACGAGGGCATCGGTCACTGCATTTTAGGCTATGCACAGACAGAACCTGCTCCTGCGTCAACGAGAAAAGAAAACTATGTCTATTTTGTAGAATAACATTTGCGTCGGGGCTTTATGCCCCGATTTGCATCAAAATATTGATTTTGAAGTTTAGATATGATATAATTTTTTCTATAATATTATGAATTGCAATAGGGGAAAATATGAAAATTTTTATAGATGCAGACGGCTGTCCTGTAACAGATATTGCTGTTAAAATAGCGATAAAATATGGTGTAGAATGTACAATAATCTGCGATACAGCACACAGTATACATCGTGACGGAGCAGAAACAATAACTGTCAGCAAAGGAGCTGACAGCGTGGATTTTCGGCTTGTTAATCTTATAAGCGAGGGAGATATTGCCATAACGCAGGATTATGGTTTAGCGGCAATGTGCCTCAGTAAAAAGGCAATTGTATTAAATCAGGACGGGAAAAGATATACCGAGGACAATATACAAGGACTTCTCGAATTTCGTGCAATATCTGCCAAAATACGCAGAAGCGGTGGACGTACCAAGGGTTTGCCTAAACGTACAGAACAGCAAAATCGTGATTTTGAAAATGCGTTGATTGCATTAATAATAGGACAAAATTAGAAAAATATGCATATTACTGAAATTTCAACATGCTAAAATATGCATTATTTCAATTTCTCGATATCCTATTTTATGCATAACCCTTGATTTTTGACTGATAATATAGTATAATAATATTGAAAGCGAGGGATTATTATGCTTAAAAGAAAAATGTATGATAGACTTCTGGATTGGAAAAAGAATAAAGGAACAGAATGTTTACTTATAAAAGGAGCAAGACAGGTCGGAAAGACTTATCTTGTCCGTCAGTTTGGTGCAAATGAATACGAAAGTTTCATAGAAATAAATTTTCACATGCAGAGTAATTTGAAGTCTATTTTTGAAGGAGAGTTATCTTCAGAGGAAATATTTAAGCGTATTACAGCGAATATTCACGGAGTTAAGCTTATACCTGGCAAAACTCTTTTATTCCTTGATGAAATTCAGAAATGTGCAAATGCACGAACAGCTTTAAAATTTCTTGCACAGGATGAAAGATTTGATGTTATTGCCTCCGGTTCATTACTTGGACTTGCATACGGACAGGATGCAGATAAGGAAGTAAAAGAAGTTGATTCGATACCTGTAGGATATGAAAAGCCATTAATGATGTATTCTTTGGATTTTGAGGAGTTTTTGTGGGCGTATGGCTACAACGATGACACTATAGACTATCTCCGCAGATTCTATGACTCAAAAGAAAAAATACCAACTGAAATAAATGAGAAGTATGATATGATACTCAGAGAATATCTTGTTGTCGGAGGTATGCCGGAGGTTGTTGCTAATTTTATGGAATATAAGGACTTTGGCAAAGTACAGGAGATACAGGATAAAATACTATCATCCTATGCAGACGATATATCACAGCACGCAAAAGGTGCTGAAAAAGTCAAAGTAAGAAAATGCTATGACAGTATTCCAAGACAGCTCGCAAGAGTGAATAGGAAGTTTAAGTATTCAGAGGTTGAAAGTAAGGCAACTGCACGAAAATTCGGAGATAGCGTACAATGGCTGCATGATGCAAATATGGCGTATATATGCTGTAACAGCAGCATGCCGATGCTTCCGCTTAAAGCTTATGAAAAAGAAAATGAATTCAAGCTGTATATTAATGATACAGGGCTTTTGATGGCTATGTTTGGCTTTGCGACTAAACAGGCGCTGTTGAACGGAAAACTTAAAGGCCATGCTAAAGGCGGTATATATGAGAACTTTGCAGCAGAAACGTTGATTAAAAATGGATATTCTCTGCATTATTATAAGCCTGATGATAATTCAGAACTAGAGTTTGTCATAGAAAAAGACGGAGAAGTTGTTCCGATTGAAGTAAAGGCAGGAAACACAGCAACTAAATCTCTGAATAAGTTTATTGAGGAATTTGAGCCGTCTATTGCTTATAAGCTAATCAGCGGCAATATAGGCGTGAATGAAACGAAATTATCACTGCCACATTATCTTGCTATGCTTATATAGATAGAAATTAATATAATTCTGCCTCCAAATGGAGGCGGATAAGCAAGGAATAAAAAAAGTGTAGGAGGAAAACATGTCAAATAACAGATTAGATAATTTTATGAATTTGGCAGATGTAAGTATTGATCAGTTTATAGATATTTCAGTTGACGCATTAGCTGAATCAGATATCAAATTCTTCAAATTAGGAAAAGCTATTTATAAAATAGCTAATTCTTCAATAAATTTAGTACGTGGTGAACGTGAATCAAATGAATTTTTGAATTTCAAAGACATACTAAAAAAAGATTTGAAAAAATTAAAAAAGTCTAATACTACAGATGAAAGACATCTTCGTGAGTTGTTGAAAAATATGAAAATATTTTTTGAAGGCAATACACTATTAGATTATTTTGATAAGGAAGATAAACTTGTTGAATTGCTCAGAAGAAAGGCGAATATAGATTATCAATCTGAACTGCCTAAATCGTTTGTAAAAATAGTAATGGGACGATTGACTGAACTTGTTACTGCTGAAGAATGGTCAAAATATATATTGACTAAATTAAATCAGTATGCCACAGAAACAAAACAGTATTTAAAAGATCTAATTGATAAGCAAATTAACTCTGATAACAAGGTAGATACAGTAATTAATATGCTATACGAACTAATGAGAAAAATTGATTCTATGCTTGTATCTCAGACTCTTACGAAATCAAGTATTAAGGACGATTCGGAAACATATTTGAAAGACTTTGAACGAAGATTATTTTTAGATACAGATTCGCCTGAAATAAACCTGAAATCGATGTATGTTAGTCCTCGTATTTCTGAAAATGAAGAACTGTTCGCAGCTGATGAAATAATGAAATGGTACAATAATTGGGATGATTACTCGCAAACAACGATGTTTGTTTTTGGTGGTGCAGGAGTAGGCAAATCCAGCTTGTGTGCCAAGATGAAATATGACGCCGAAAATAGTGATTCAAATGATAAAAAAGATTTTCACATACCAAATGAAAAACTACATATATGCAGACTACGTTCTCATATAAGAAGAATAGAAAATCTAGAAGAATTATCTTCAATTAGAGATTTAATAGGTTTATTATTCAATATTGATGTAGATGAATATGAATTTGATAGAGATATATTTGTGCTTGACGGATTTGATGAATTTTGTGTTCTTACGAAAAATGAAAAGCTAATTAAAATTATACTCGATAAGATTGCTAAATTCGTATCATCTGACTTTAAAATAATTATTACCTCAAGAAAATCAAAACAGTATTTTTCTGATTGTTCGCTTGTAGATTCAAAAAATGTAAAACTAATTAATTTGAAATGGTTTTCTTCATGTGTAAAAGAATGGTGTGATAAATATAAAAATTTAGTAAAATCAGAAGAAATAGAAAACTGGTGCAGTACATTTCCTAAAAAGTATGATAATTTTCCTAAAAATGACGAAAAGGATAATAGATATGAAATATTTTGCGTACCAGTAATCCTTTATATATCAGCAAACACAAAAATTAGTGTTGATGAACATAATTCTGTTGGAAAGATTTATGACAGAGCTTTCAGAGAAATTGCCCATAGAAATCATGGTGTAAGACAGGAGGGAATGGATAATTTCAATGAGGATGAAGAAGAAAAGCAGAGGCTTATAAACTGGCAGTTTACAAAAGAAGCTGCATATCAGATGTTCCTTAATGATACTCTTTATATTTCTGATACAAGGGATTCAAAGTTGCTTAATAATGCAAAGAACAGAACAGTAGCAGTATTAAAAGAACGAGGGGTGTCGATAAATAAAGAAGATATTGAAATTCCTCAGTATCTTGCAATGTTCCATTTTGCAAGACAAGGCGATGACGGTACTGGCATTGAATTTGCTCATAAAACCGTTTATGAATATTTCACCGCTGTAAAGCTTTATGAAGATTATTTTGCTGAAATTACAGCGGATTATACTGAAAACTTTGAAAAGAAAACAGACGCATATGAAAACGAAATAACACCTCTTGAAAACGTATGGACAAATATTATTGAAGCTTTCAGATATAAGTCGATAGATGATGAGGATAAAATAATTTTCAATTATCTCAATGAAATGAATCGTTCTGTATATAACGGACAATCAGATGATAATAGCAAAGGCTTTGATTTCAAGACATTCGAAAGTTATTTTGTTGAGGGGATGAAGCAGAAAGGTTTAACTGATTTAGAAATAAAAAAACGAGTTTTAGAGTATGTAGTAAATGATGATTTATTAACAAGCCAAATAGGATGTGCCTTCCGTAATCTTACCTGGTTTTTAACAAGAAATGATTATTGCAATGAAGAAAATATTGAAGAATGTAAGAATTTCAAGGAATTTATTTCAGGTAAATACTCTGATTTGAACTTAAAAAAATGGAAGTTGAGCGAAGTATACCTGACAGGCGTACGTTTGAATTATGCACATCTGGAAAAAGCAGATCTTAGTGGTGCAAAACTGAATGGAGCAAAATTAATCAAAGCAAATATTGAAAAAGCAGTGCTGATTAATTCAACATTACTAAAAGCAGACTTGGAAGCCGCTATATTGGATAAAGCAGACATAAGAGGAGCATATTTGAGTAACGCACATCTAAAAGGAGCGAGCTTGAGCGAAGCAAAACTAAATGGAGCAAATCTGAGAGGAGCTAATTTGAGAGAAGCAAACTTGAGCGGAGCAAACCTGAGCGGAGCAAACCTGATTGGAACATACCTGAGCGGAGCTTATCTGAGCGGAGCATACTTGAGCGGAGTAAACCTAAACGAAGCAAATTTGGGTAAAGCAATCATGAGAGGAGCAAATCTGAACGAAGCAAACCTGAGCGGCGCGTACCTTAGCGGAGCATACCTGGGTGAAGCAGACCTGAGCGGAGCAAACCTAAGTGAAGCAAAGCTGAGAGGAGCTAACCTGAGCGGAGCAAACTTGAGCGAAGTATACCTGAGAGGAGCAGATCTGAAAGAAGCAAAGTATTGTCTTGATAAAAGGTGTGAAACAATATTCTCAGAAGGCTTTAATCCTAAAGAACATGGTATGATTGAAGTTGATATTTATGGAAACCCAGTAAAATAAATCCAAGATAACACCGAACAGTTGTCAATGAAAGAAAAATATGATATAATATAAATAAAGAAAGATAGCGAAAATGACTGAACAATGCCATAGTGAAAATACATCAATCTTTTGAAATAATTTAAATTTTTTATTGACAAGAAAAAGACGGAATGATATAATTAAGATACAACAGGTGAAACTAAAAAGTCGGTAAGTAACAGATTTTATTTTTTATAAATTGAAAGTAGTTAAAAAGGAGGCGTAATGATGTATCATATAATGAACAAAGACCGAATAATAGCAGAGTTTGTATATATACAGAATGAATTAGGTACAGCAGTTCCACAGCTTGTATCAGGAAGCCTTCCGACAATATACAGCGATATGAAACTGAAAAGTTGGCTTGAAACTCGCCGTAGTGCTAAGCATCGTGCAGAGATTGCACGAATGCTGCGAAATCTTGGAATGACCGATATCAAAAGCTTTATCGACATTTCACTCGGTTTAACTCTTACTGATACGCTGTGGGTTAAAAAAGAACATTCAGACAGTACATGGGCTGATGTAAATCTTTATGACAACGAGTTTAGTGAGATTGTGTCACAGACTGCTTTTATGGGTGGAATATCTGATCTAAGTTTTAAGACTACTTCGCCTGAATATGGTACTGACGGCATGCTTCCAAAGTGTTGGGTAAGACGTAATGATGGCGTATATCTGCTGAAAGGCGGAACCAAAGGATTTAATGGTGCCGGATACGAACCATACTCCGAATTTTTTGTTTCCCAGCTTGAAGATGCACTCGATATAGAACATGTAGAATATGACCTTGATTGCTACCATGATCGAGTGGTTAGCAGTTGTAAGCTTATAACGTCAGAGAAAGTAAGTATGATTCCTTCAGTTTACTACTTTAAGAGTTGTTCAGAATTACCTGAATATCTTGCCTGTGCTGATAATCTCAATGTTGGTGATAAATTGCGGGATATGCTTATACTCGATGCTTTGACGTGTAATTACGATAGACATTTGAACAACATACAGTTTCTTGTGGATTCAGAAACTTTTGAGATAATTGATCTTGCACCTGTATTCGATAATGGTATGGGATTATGCAGCCATTGCAAGAATGAAACTGTTGAAGCGTTTATCGAGTATGGAAACGACCATGTTCCGTTTGCATATTACAGCTTCGATGACTACATACCTCAGCTTATGAGCAAGGATATGTACAGCAGGATTGATAGAATTAAAAATTTCAGTTTTCTCAATCATAAGGGCTATCCTGTTTCAGATGAGAGATTGATTGCTTTGAATGGATTCATTCATAATAGAATAAACAGATTACTTGAGTTGTATAATGGATAAGTATATAGAGAAATAAAAAGCCTCCGAAAGGAGGCGAAAGCAGTGTAGTTATAATTAATGGGATTAAATTGTTTCTATTATCAATTCAGACCGAAAATGAAAAGTGGCAGCAACGCGTACAGCAACCCGAGAGAAAAACTCTTCGCAATACTTCGTTGGCAATGCGTAAAAAAGCTCTATTTTACGCACTAATTGCCACTTGGTAACTCTCGGTGATACATGGTTTGAATAACTCTCATAACCCGAAGGTCGTAGGTTCAAATCCTGTCATCTCGACCAAAGCTAAAACGGCTGAATTAGCGGAAACACCGTAATTCAGCCGTTTTCTTCGTTTTACAAAGAAAGTTGAAACTGCAAATTTGCAGTCAAAAATGC
>JAFSBM010000118.1 GCA_017437285.1 Ruminococcus sp.
GGGCATCTCTAAAAACCCCTTTTGAGAAAAAACAGCTATGCACGACATCTGCTTCGTCAACCTCCCTTGGAGTGCGACAGCACGCCTGTGGAAGGTTTCCTTGCAGCTGTCATACCTATCTGTTTTTTCTTTAATCAAACGAGTTTTTAGAGATGCCCATAAATCAGATAACACTTTTGTAACTGTAATCTGCGGTTTATATTTATTTTTTTTATTTTATGTAAGCATTTTCAGTTTTTATGGAGATGGAGGTGGAAGTTTTAATGAATAAAAAGATTGCTATTATTGTAGCAGGAATAGATGAAACTTACCAGAGTAGTATACTCCGAGGAATACAAAGCTCTGCCTTAAAATGCGGATTTGATTGTTATGTATTTGTATCATTTACAGGAATGAAGGATAATAACGGTCACGATGTAGGAGAAATGAATATTTTTAAGCTGCCTGATTTCAGAAGATTTGACGGTGCTATTCTCCTTACAAATACTATCGACTGCCCACCTGTTGTTAATGATATTCTCGATAGAATAAAAAGTGCAGGAATACCTGCGGTGAGCATGGATAACAATGTAGAAGGGCTTCTTCACATAGGTATTGATAACAGTACCGCAATGCGTGATATTACAGAGCATTTTATAAAAGTACATGGATTTGAAAGAATCAATTACATATCAGGACCAAAGGATAATCCTGAAAGTGCAGACCGTCTTGCTGCATTTCTTGATGTAATGAGAGAAAATGAAATAGATATTGATGAAAGTCGTATATTCTACGGAGATTTTCGTGGAAATTCAGGCAGAGATGCTATAGATTATTTTATGAACAGCGAGCTTGAAATGCCCGATGCTATTATTTGTGCCAATGACGTTATGGCAGTTTCGGCTATAAACAGGCTCTATGCAGCAGGTATAAGAGTTCCCGAAGATATAGCTGTTTCAGGTTTTGATGATGTATTTGACAGCAACAATCTCATAGTCGAGCTTACATCTGTAGAAAGACCTCTTGTTCGTTCGGGAACACTTGCCTGTGAAATGCTTTTAAATACATTTAATAACACTTTAAAACGCAAAAGTCTGAGGCTTAATATGCTGCCGAAGTATACTGAAAGCTGCGGCTGTGTAAAATGCACCCAAAAACAAGCTTATGAGTATAAAGAGGCGAATATCAGCAACTTTAATAGAATTGGCACAATAAATCAATATATGTCAATGTTCAACAGCCTTGCCTGCGAGTTGAATGGTGCTGACAGTTTTGATGAGTATATTAAAACTATGAAGTCCTTTGTGGAGATGATTAATCCCGGTGAGTTTTATTTCTGCCTGAACAAGAACTGGAATTTCCAGTGCGATGATATTGATAATGTTTCTCATGCAGATAAACTCCAGAAGTGCTATGAAGATGATATAATTATTCCTATTGCTTATTGCGAGGGCGAATTTATCGAGAAATCTGAAATTAAGCGTTCTGAGATTCTCCCTGATTGTTCGCTTAATAATACTACAAAATTCTATTATATAGTTCCGCTTCATTTCCGTGAGAATTGTATGGGATATATGGCGATAAATAATTGCGGGTTATCGCTGCATAATGCACTTTTCCAGTCGTGGTGCATCACGATAAATAATTCACTTGAAAATATCAGAAAAATCAACGCAATGAATATTGCAGTTGAAAAGCTTGAAAGACTTTATGTTCAGGACACTTTTTCAGGAATATACAATCGCAATGGCTTTGTAAATGCAACAAACGATTTGTTCAGAAAATGTGCCGTTGAATCACGCAATATAATGCTTATGTTTATTGATTTGGACGGTTTGAAGAAGATAAACGACACATACGGTCACGCTGTAGGTGATGAAGCTATTAGAGCGATAGCTGATATTTTAGGTAAAAGCTGTAAAAATGAGGAAATATTCTGTCGTTTCGGCGGAGATGAATTTATAGTATTTGCCGCTGATTACAGTGAATCTCAGGCATCAAAGCTTACAGGTGATATACAAAGAAATATAAATAAGTACAACGAAAAAATAAAGTGTAGATATACATTGTCAGCGTCAACGGGATATGTTATTTCTGTACCTAAAATTGGTGAGGATTTATTCAGATTTGTAACAGAAGCTGATAAAAAAATGTACGAAACCAAAAGGGAAAAGAAATCAAAATATCTCAGGAGAGATAGTTAAACATTTATTGTACCGCACAAAAAACGTGCGGTACTTTTGCTTCATTGTCAAAATTAGACAAATATTAGTTGGTTATTGGTAATATATGCCAAAAATTTCTTCTGAAATAAAACTTTTCTTGCATTTTCATCAAGAGTATGGTATAATTACTATGATGTATTCATTATTTATTCAAAAAATAACCTTAGTAAGAGGTGCTTAACAAATGAAAGTCAACAAAATAGTCAAAGTTCGTAAAGCGACTAAAAAAGAAGAAATTCAAAAAAAGTCAGCGATAGAACAAAATCCTGTGGCAGAAACAAAGCCTGCGGAGAAACCAAAGGAAACACCAAAGGCTGAATCAAAGCCTGCGGAGAAGCCAAAGGAAACACCAAAGGCAGAAACAAAGCCTGCGGATAAGCCAAAGGAAACTCCCAAAGCTGAGTCAAAGCCTGCTGACAAGCCTAAGGAAACACCCAAAGCAGAAACAAAGCCTGGGGATAAGCCAAAGGAAACACCAAAGGCAGAAACAAAACCTGCGGATAAATCAAAGGAAACTCCCAAAGCTGAGTCAAAGCCTGCGGATAAGCCTAAGGAAACACCCAAGGCTGAATCAAAGCCTGCTGATAAGCCAAAGGAAACTCCCAAAGCTGAAACAAAGCCTGCGGAGAAGCCAAAGGAAACTCCCAAGGCAGAAACAAAGCCTGCGGAGAAACCAAAGGAAACACCAAAGGCAGAAACAAAGCCTGCGGAAAAGCCAAAGGAAACTCCCAAGGCTGAAACAAAGCCTGCTGATAAGCCAAAGGAAACACCAAAGGCTGAAACAAAGCCTGCGGAAAAGCCAAAGGAAACACCCAAAGCTGAGTCAAAGCCTGCGGATAAGCCAAAGGAAACTCCAAAGGCAGAAACAAAGCCTGCGGAAAAACCTAAGGAAACTCCAAAGGCAGAAACAAAGCCTGCGGAAAAGCCAAAGGAAACTCCCAAGGCAGAAACAAAGCCTGCTGATAAGCCAAAGGAAACACCCAAAGCAGAGTCAAAACCTGCGGAGAATCCCAAGGAAACACCTAAGGCAGATAAAAAATCAAAATCTGATAAAAAGCGTAAGGAAATTCCAATGCCTGATTTAAAGGCTGACGATAAAACTGAACTTCCGGGAGCTGCAAAAAAATCCGATAAATCGGACAATAAAAAGAATGACTTTAAAATGCCCGATACAGATAAGCTGAAATCTGAATTAAAGCCTGAAAAACCTTTAGAAAAGGCAGAAAGAAAGTCGGACAAAAATAAGGAAATGCTTGATATTTCCCTTGCAGCACCTGAGCCTGAAAAGCCTCATAATGTTGTGAAGCCTAAGGAAAAGCCGATTAAAGCATCTGTTTCTGCTGAGAAGAACAACGAGGAGCGTAAATCTTCTAAAAAGGCTGCTTCCCGTGAGGAACTTGATGAGCTTTACAGCGATAAGGACGTTGAACTTGTTGAGTCAGTGGAGATTGATGATATAAACAATATGGCACTCGGCAAAAACGGAACGCTTCTTATAAAGTATTTCGGCACAAATGAAACTGTAAATATTCCCGATTCTATCACAACTATCGGAAAATACGCATTCAGAGGAAATAAATCAGCTAAAAAAATTATTATGTCTGACAGCGTAAAGCTGGTTGACAGATTTGCTTTTGCTCATTGCGTCAATTTAGAGGAGATTAAGTTCTCACGAAATCTTGAAACTATCGGCGAAAATGCTTTCCTCAAATGCCAGCGTATTAAGGAACTGAATTTCCCGAATTCCCTTAAAACTATCGGCAAGGGTGCGTTCGGACGATGCAGCTCTATCCGCAAAGTTATTTTCCCGCCACAGTTGAAAAGAATCAGCGACCTCAGCTTCTATTCATGCAGAAATCTCAACCGTGTTGTTATCTCCGAATCAGTTGAAGCAATCGGAAATGCAGCATTTTCAGAGTGCTACGGACTGAAAAAGATTTTCATTCCCGATTCTGTAATGTCAATCGGTGAAAGTGCATTTTCATGGTGCAGAACTCTTGAAGAAATCAGTATTCCTGCATCAGTTAAAATCATAGGCAGCTGGGCATTTTACGGCTGTGAAAAGCTTATTGACTTAAAACTCAGCGTTAATACAAAGGATATTCGTGACGACGCTTTCTGCGGCTGCGAAAACATTTACAATGTAAAAATTGCGGAATTTGACGGAGTTGACTACAATCAGGCAATGGTCAAAAAGGGTCATAAACTGATACTTAAAGTTCTCAAACAGGTTAACCGCAACAAAGCAGAGCGTTATGCCCGTGAGCATGGAATCAGTATGATGTTCATTTAATACTAATAAGGGAATCTCTAAAAGCACGGAGTGTAAAAGCTCTGTGCTTTTTTATGTGAAGAATTAGTTATGAAGAATTAGTTATATTAAAAAATAAAATTGCAATGTATGAAATTATGTGCTATAATAATTATGTATGATTATTTTGCAGAGGTGTTATATGGATATAAAAGATAAAATTATTGCATTATCCGAGGCATATGGTGCAGCAGGCGATGAAATTCCTGCCGCTGAACTTGCATTGGAAATGCTCAGAGAATATTGTCCCAACGCTGAGATTGTAAATGGCAATGTAGTGGGAAAATTCGGTACACATTCGGCTGAAAAGCCCTCACTTGTCCTCGATGCTCATATCGACCAGGTGGGAATGATTGTCACAAGTATCACATCTTCGGGATTTATTAAAGTTGGAAATCTTGGCGGAATTGACCGCCGACTTCTTCCTGCACAGCAGGTTGTAATCCACGGAAAAAAAGACATAAAGGGCGTTATATGTTCAATTCCTCCTCATCTTTCAAACGGTGACGGAAAAGTTCTTGAAATTGCCGATATAGCAATAGATACGGGCTATTCAAAATCTGATTTGGAGAAAATCGTATCCCTTGGCGATTCGATTACGTTTGATGTGAAGTGCAGAAAGCTTCTCGGAAACCGCATAACAGGGGGAGCATTGGACGACCGCTGCGGAGTTGCTGCTATTCTCCACACATTAGAACTTCTCGAAAATCGTGAAACCGCTTATAATGTAACTGTAATTTTCTCCGCACAGGAGGAATTAGGGGAGCGTGGAGCGAAAATCGGTGCATTCAGCCTTGCTCCCGATATTGCAATTGCCGTTGATGTAAGCTTTGCATATGCACAGGGGGAGGACGAGAAAAAATGCGGCTATCTTGGCAAGGGTGCAATGGTTGGCATATCTCCATGCCTTTCAAGAGAAATTTCAAATGGTCTTATAAATGCCGCAAAATCGGCAAATCTGCCATATCAGCTTGAAGTTATGAACGGACTTACATCAACCAATGCAGACAGATATTCCTCCAGCCGTGAGGGTGCAAAGGCTTGTACTTTGTCAATTCCTCTGCGTAATATGCACACTCCCACCGAGGTAATTGACGTGGCAGATGTGGTGAATACCGCTGAAATACTTGCTGAATTTATCGGGAGGAAAGATGTATGATTAAACTGCTTAAAGAATTATGCCTGATAAACGGCACATCAGGGGATGAAACCCTTGTACGCAATGCAATAATCGAAAAGATAAAAGACTTCTGCGAATACAGAGTTGATAATCTTGGAAACCTCATTTGCTTTTGCAAGGGTAAAAAAACTGCCGGAAAAAAGCTTATGATTGCCGCACATATGGACGAGGTAGGATTTATCGTCACTTACATAAATGAGGACGGAACCCTTTGCTTTAATGAAGTGGGCGGAATTGATACTTCTGTTGTTCTCGGCAGACAGGTTAAAGTGGGAAATGACGGTATATCGGGAGTTGTAGGCTCAACTGCAATTCATAATCTCTCAAAGGAACAGCGTGAAACTCCGCCAAAATACGGTGATATGTATATTGACATCGGTGCATCTTCAAAGGAAGAGGCTGAAAAATACGTAAGCCTTGGAGATTTGATATGCTTTGATTCCGAATTTGTTGAGCTTGGCGGAAACTGCATAAAATCAAAGGCAATCGATGACCGTGCAGGCTGTACGGCAATGATACAGCTTATTCGTGAGGGAGTTGAATACGACACGTACTTTGTATTCAATGTTCAGGAAGAAGTTGGATTGCGTGGCTCTATGGTATCCGCATTTTCAGTTGCTCCCGATTTTGCCATTGTCCTTGAAGCCACAACAGCATCTGATATTGACGGAGTATGCGGTGCAAAAAAAGTATGCTCCCTCGGAAACGGCCCTGTGGTTGGATTTATGGACAGAAGTACCGTTTATGACAAGGAACTTTATAAAATGGCATTTGAAATAGCCGAAAATCTTGAAATTCCCTGTCAGACAAAAACCATGATTGCAGGCGGAAATGACAGCGGAGCTATTCATATCAGCCGTGGGGGAGTACGTACTATAGCCGTTTCTCTGCCCTGCCGATATATTCACAGTCCCTCTTGCACAGCAAATACAGAAGATTTTGAAAATATGCTTATCCTCACAAGAGAGCTTGCGAAAAGGATACAGGAATTATGATTAAACTGATACAGAATGAAAATGAGCTTGACCGTTCTCTGCTGCTGAAAAGCCTGTCGGGACGGAAAATGCTTGCTTATATGAAGGCTTATGGTGCAGGCTATGACTTCTGCCGATTTTATAAGATAACTGACGAAACAGGCGAGGGATTTATGTTTATAATAAATTCCACGCTGATTATCTGTGCAGATGAAAAGCTTGAAGCTACAGATGAACTGAAATTTTTCGTTTCTATGAATATGCCCTTCCGAGTTGAAGGAGATACCAGAATTCTGCGGAATATAGCCGACAGCGACCATTATCAGGTGCTTAACAGAACTATTTTTGAACTTGTACCCGATGAAAAATCCCACGAATTTGAGGAAGAATTTGTAGAGTTTAATCCCCACTTACCCGATGTATACAAGATTTTAAGCGAGGGATTTCCGAATATTTCCGACTTTTCCCTGTGGTATACCGATACTTCCCACAGATGCCGCCATGGCATAAGCCGAGTTTTCACATATCGTGACTGCACAACTGCATCGGTAGTATTCGACATTGAAGATGAAGTTCTCATCGGGCAAGTCGCTACAAAGCTTTCTGCTCGTGGCAGCGGATATGCAAGAAAGTTTTTGAAATGGCTTGCATATTTCCTGAATAATTTGGGAAAACGTGCATTTTTGCTTGCTCTTGATGTTCGTGTAAGCTTTTACCGTGAAATCGGATTTAAGGAAATTGAAACGGAAATAGTTCTTGAAAGATTTGACGTTGAAAAGGAAAATGTCACAAAAGGAAAATTACAGAATTGAGAGGAATAAATATGAATTATAATGATATTTACGGTTTTGAAAGCAAGCTTGCAGAGCTTGCCGAACAGGCTGAAAAGAATTGTGCCGATGCTTTTGCAAGAATTGAAAAAACTGCCGAATATTGCGGTGCAAAAGTGCTGAAAGCATTTTCTGACAACCGTATCAGCGAATCCTGCTTTTACGGCTCAACAGGTTACGGCTACGGCGATATAGGCAGAGAGGCGATTGATAAGGTATTTGCACAGGTTCTCGGCACCGAAGATGCACTTGTTCGCTTTAATTTTGTTTCGGGAACTCATGCACTTTCAACGGCTTTATTCGGAGTTCTCCGCACAGGTGACAAAATCGTATCAATCACAGGCAAGCCATATGATACCCTTGAAGAAGTTATCGGAATTGCAGGGGAAAAGGGCAACGGTTCTTTAATGGATTACGGCGTTGAATACGGTCAGGTTGACTTGCTCCCCGACGGTGAACCGAATTATGAAGCTATTTCCGAGGGCGTGAAAGGTGCAAAAGTTGCCTATATTCAGCGTTCAAGAGGATATTCACTCCGTCGTGCATATACAATTGATGACATTGAAAAAATGGTGCAGGCAGTTAAAAAAGGAAATCCTGACGCTATCATTATGGTTGACAACTGCTATGGCGAATTTGTAGAGGAGCGTGAGCCGTCAGACGTTGGAGCTGATGTAATTATCGGTTCGCTTATCAAGAACGCAGGAGGCGGAATTGCCCGTACAGGCGGATATATCGCAGGCAGAGCAGATTTGGTTGAGCTTTGCTCTTATCGTCTTACTTGCGTTGGAATGGGCAAGGAAGTAGGCTGTACCCTTGATATGAACAGGGAGATGCTCCTCGGCTTGTTTATGGCACCCGATGTTGTTGCGGCAGCACTTAAAACCTCCGCTTTTGCGAGTGAACTTTTCACACTTTTAGGCTATAGATGCTCCCCACGAAAGGACGATAAACACGGCGATATAATCACAGCTATCGAGCTTGGCAATGAAGAAAGACTCTGTGCATTCTGCCGTGGAATTCAGAAAGGAGCACCTGTTGATGCCTTTGTAACTCCCGAACCATGGGATATGCCAGGCTATACAAGCAAGGTTATTATGGCAGCCGGAGCATTCACAATGGGTGCGTCAATTGAGCTTTCCGCAGATGCTCCCATAAGAGAGCCATATGCTGTTTGGATGCAAGGCGGTATCACTTACACAAGCGGCAAACTCGGAGTAATGCTTGCAGCACAGGAGATGCTGAAACAATCTTTTTGATTTGAAATATTACAAAACAGTGACAATAAAGTTACAGAAATGATACAGTTTTGCTGTAAAGTTATCATATTCGGTTTTAATGTTGACTTTTTTGCCGAATCCTGTTACAATTAAATAATGCAGGATAAATCTTTGAAAAGCTATTCGGAGATTAAAATTATACAAAATATGATATAGTAAGGGTAGGCAGCATAGTTGCCATTAGCCCTTGGTGATTACATGATAAAGGAGGAACTGCTTTGGGAGATCGTAGATTCTGTTACAGATGTATGGAAGAAAAAGACATGGATCAGCATATCTGCCCCCACTGCGGGTTTGATGAAAATACTCCCCATAATGCGAATTATATTGCACCGGGAACAATACTTCGTGAGAGATATCTTATCGGAGTTCTGACTGATTATAATGGAGAGGGAGCCTCATATATCGGCGTTGACCTTTCTACAGGCTGTAAAATCAAGCTGAGAGAATATATGCCCGCTAACTTCTGTACAAGAGTAAAAGGCAAACCAACTATCAGCGTAAATTATAATAATCTTGCAAAGTATAAGGCTTTTATGGCTGAATATACCGAGCTTAACAAATCCCTTGCAAGACTTCGCAACAACTCGAATATTGAGCCAATTCTCGATATGTTTGCGGATAATAATACAACATACACGGTATTTGAGTATGCCGAGGGTGAAAAAATGCTGGATTATCTCAAAGATAATGCAGGGGAACTGAGCTGGGAACAGGCAACTATTCTTTTCCCACCGCTTTTCACAACTATTGGTATACTTCACAATAGCGGAATAATTCATCGTGCTATCAGTCCCGAAACTATTTTTATCACAGAAAAGAATGAATTGAAACTTTCGGGATTTTCTGTTTCAGCTGCAAGAACTGCTGATGCAGGTCTTGAACACGAGCTTTATAAGGGCTATGCCGCACCTGAGCAGTATTCTGCAAGCAGCAGCAGCCGTCAGGGTACATGGACTGATGTTTACGGCGTAAGTGCATTGCTTTATCGCAGCCTTACAGGCTGTATGCCTGTTGATTCCGCAAGCCGTATGAAGAATGATGACTTATGTGAGCCGTCAGTACTCAATCCGTCAATTCCTGAACACGTTTCAAAGGCAATTATGGACGGTATGAAGCTTAACGGAAGCGAGCGAATTCAGACAATTACCGAGCTTGTAACCCGTCTTTTTGAACAGCCTGTGGCACCTGTAAAACCTGTTGCAGCTGCTCCTGCACCTGCACCACAGGAACAGACATACCAGCGTGAGCAGGAAAAATATGAAGCATCAAGACAGCCTGAACAGTATGAGCGTCCCTCACAGGGGTATTATGAACAAAGAGATGTTTATCCGCCTCCTGTACGTGAACGCAGATACAGACCAAATCAAGAGGAATATACAGTAGAAAAAGTAAATGTGGTTGACAAAATTAAAGTTCCGATAATAATTGGTATACTTTTGTTCCTGATACTTTTAGTATTATTATTCCTTATAAAGCCTCTTATAAGCACTAATGAACCGGCTGAAAGTTCTTCTTCTTCAAGAGATAGTTTTGAATCAAATATTGTTGATGAAGATCCCGATATAACAGCTGATGTTTCAGGAAATACAGAAATGCCTGAATTTGTAGGAAAATTCTACTCACTTTCAAAGGAGAAGTATGCTGAATACTTCAAGTTTGAGGTTGAATATGAGTTTAGTGATGAAATTGGAGCTGACATTATTCTTGAACAGAATATAGAAAAGGGTACTTATGTTGAACAGGGAAGTGTTGTTAAGCTTGTTGTCAGCAAGGGACCTGAGGGTGGCACGATTCCTAAATATGATGGTTTATCGGTATCTCAGTATGAAAATGAGCTTAAAAAGGCAGGTATTTCGAATTACTCATTTGTTAAGTCATCAAGCACATGGGGAGTTCCGGATACAATTTCACAGCTCCAGATAGACGGTAAAGCTACAGCACCCGGAGTATATTTCAGCAACAAGGACGGAAAGAAACTTATAGTATTCTATATTGCTAAGGATGCAAGTTATGTTCCACAGACAGCAACACAGGCTACAGCGGTATCTTCCACAATAACAACAGTTGCTACAACAGCAGCTACAGTTGCTACAACACAGGCAACTACACAGCCTCCTACAGAGGCAACTGCACCGCCTGCAACTGATCCCCCTGCAACATTGCCGCCTGCTACTGATCCACCTGCACCGCCTGCTACAGATCCTCCTGTAGTTGATCCTCCCGAAGGCGGCGGAGAAATCGAAGTATGGTAATGTTTCTGAAATAAAAGAAATATGAAAATATTAAAAGGCATTTTTGAGTAATCAGAAATGCCTTTTTTGTTAAGGGAGATCCTTATGAAAAAACCTGCATCGCTGAAAAACAGCAATGCAGGTTTTCTTAGAATTACCACGTAATAGTGGAATGACTATGGATGAAGAATTCCTCCTGACTGGGCTGCCATTTCTTTTCCTTTGGCGGGAAAAGCTTGTCATACTCAGCAACAGCATCTTCATCATCACAGGGAGCATCAGCATCATTTGGGTGATAGAACCATTTTCTGCCGTCAAAAACATCATCGCTGAACGCTTTTACCAGTAAAGCGGCAGGGAAAACGTCGCCCTCAAAGCATATGTTGTATTTTTTACAGCTTTTGTAGCCTCTTGCAACGTAGTTATCGGGATTTCCGAAATTGATAACGGTATCATAACCCATTTCCTTGACTAATTCAAAAGTGAATTCAAGGAGAATTCTGCTGAATCCTCTACGCTGATAATCGGGATGAATACAGATAGGCCCCATTGATACAATCGGCTTCACATTGCCGTTTTCGTCCATGAGTTCAGCCTTTGAATACATAACACAGCCAACAATTTTGCCGTCAACCTCAATTACGTAGTCAAGTTCGGGGATAAATGCTTCATGCTTTCTCAGCAGATGAATGAAGTAATGCTCATTACAGCCGGGAACGCTTAAATTCCAGAACGCTTCACGAGCGAGGTTTTCAACTTCATAATAGTCTTTTTCTGTTTCCAAACGGATAATATAGTCATTGTTATTCATTATTTTTCCTCCTGAAATGTATTGACCGAAACACGGGAGGTTTGTGTGTGAGATGGAATTCGCAAACCGCCCGTTTACGCTGCTATCTCCTTTTTAGTTGTATTTTTCAAAAAAATTCTCCTTTTAGTGGATTAAGAACATCAGTTCTTATTTGCATTATAGCATATAAAGTTCGCTTTGTCAAGCATTAGTTTGGCTGTCCCTGACGATGACGGAGGTTATTTTCTTTCAGCTTTCTGCCCTCAGCGATAAGTCGGAGCATTTCCTCGGAATCGCCATTTTTCAAGGCAGCTTTGTATTTGTCAAGATTTTCGATAAGAAGTTCAAGTTCAAAAATGAGATGTTCTTTATTCTGCATAAAGAGGTCAGTCCACATTTTTTCATTCATAGTTGCAATACGTGTCATATCCTGAAAACTGCCGCCGCTGAATCCACATTCAAGGTCAAGCTGGGGACTTTTAACGTATGCGGAAGAAACGATATGAGCAAGCTGCGATGTATAGGCAATCATTCTGTCGTGATTTTCGGGGGAAGTATTTACAATTTTACCTGCACCGATTTCCTTTACAAGATTTGCAAGAGTTTCAAAATCCTCTGTTCTGCTGTTTTCAGAGGGAGTAATGATAAAGTTTGCATTCTGAAATAAGTCAGCACTGCTGTTGTGATAACCGCCGAATTCCTTACCTGCCATAGGGTGCATACCGAGGTAGTACAAGCCGTTTTCCTTTGCAATTTGGTTCATTCGTGAGGAAAAACTGCCCTTTATACCGCAGACATCGGTTATGAGAGTTCCTTTGCTGAATTTATGGGCATTTTCGAGCATATATTTTTCGGAGGCTTCGGGGAAAAGTGACACAATCACAAGGTCAAATCCGCTGAAATTTCCGTTGAATTCCTCATCAATAGCAACATCACGGAGAGCTGAAAACTCAATATCATGGTTGATGTCACAGCCTGTAACAAAATGAGATGTGTATTTTTTCAATGCCTTACACAGCGAACCGCCGATAAGTCCCAGCCCGACTACTAAAATTTTCATAAAATTACCTGCCTTTTTAAGTGATAAACATAGGGTAGCTCTAGAGCATCTCTAAAAACCCCTTTTGAGAAAAAAACAGCTATGCACGTCATCTGCTTCGTCAACCTCCTTTGGAGTGCGACAGCACGCCTTTGGAAGGTTTCCTTGCAGCTGTCATACCTATCTGTTTTTTCTTTAATCAAACGAGTTTTTAGAGATGCCCTCTACTCATATTATACTACTTTAAAACTTTAAAGTCAATAGGCGGTGAAAATTATTTCATAGGATAAAGTTTTTTCATCTGCTGATAGCAGTAGTGGTTGGCAATACAGTCTGCCAAAGCACGGTGAGCGTTATTGTGGGGAACGCTGAAATATTCCGTAAGGGTAGTAAGCTTGCGGTTAGGCACTTCAAGAGGGCATTTTCTTGCGTATGAAAGGGTATCGAAAGTATCATTCATAAACGGCGGAAGTGACAGCCTTTCGCAATGATTTTTAATAATATTTCTGTCAAATGAAGCCACATTATGCCCTAAAATAATATCATCACCGATAAATGCAAGATATTTCGGCAGAACTTCTTCAATTGAGGGCGAATTTTCCACCATTTCATTTGTAATTCCCGTAATTGATGTAATCATAGAACTAATTCTCTTTTTAGGCTTTACAAGAAGGCTGAACTGCTCAACAATTTCGTCATTGCGGACTTTCACAGCTGAAACCTCAATAATTTCACAGGTTTTAACATTAATATCAGTAGTTTCAAGGTCAATTACGGTGTAATCGGAAATATGGCAGTCAACCTTTTTTCCTGTATTTGTATTTGCAATTTTAGTATTCATAATCTTCTCCTTAATGTGGGAATTTCAAAGTATATGGGCATTTCGGCTTAATATCGTTGAGATATGCAAGAGGGGAATCCGAAGGGAAATCGAATTCCAGTCTATAGGCACAGAGAGCCTGTCTGAATATGCCGTAACGCTTATTTACAGCGGTATCTCCATATTTTCCGTCGCCAAGAATGGGACAGCCAATATGTGCAAGATGCGCTCTTATCTGATGAGTACGGCCTGTAAACAGGCGGATTTCAAGAAGTGCCATACCGTTTTTCTGTTCAAGGAGAGTGTAGCCTGTCTTGATTTCCTTGAAATTTTCCTGTGGCTTATCGCTTATGCGGACGATATTCCGCCCCTCCTGTCTGTAGTGATAGGCGATGAGAATATCCTCTGTTTTTGGGGGGATTTTCGTTGTAATGCAGTTGTAAATCTTATGTACAAAGCCATTTTTTATACCCTCATTCATATCACGGAGGGCAGCAGCATTTTTAGCCGCAGTAATAATTCCGGATGTGTTTCTGTCAAGGCGGCTGCAAAGGGCAGGGGCAAAGGTATTTTCCTCATCGGGGCGGTATTCCTTTTTATTATAAAGATACAGCTTAATTCGGTTTATCAGCGTATCTTCGGTATTTTCGCCGTTTCCGTGGGAATCTACGCCTACAGGCTTGTATACGATAATGATATTATCATCCTCATGAATAATTTCAAGTTCTGTAGACGCTTTGAGGAATGACATATCGTGAGATTTCAAAGCAGACACTTCATCTTTAACGTAAACACGAACTGTATCGCCCTCGTTGAGCTTTGCGGATATCTCACATCTTTTGCCGTTTATTTTAATATCCTTTTTGCGGATAAGTCTGTACATCATTGATTTTGGCAGGTCAGGCATTGCTTTAAGCAGGAATTTATCCAGCCTCTGACCGCTGTCATTGGACGTAATTAGGAATTCTTTCATAAATTGTTCCACCAGCTAACTATAGAATTTCACATAAATTGTGCAGAATAAACAAATATAAATGCCATACACATTGAGGATTAGTGCAAAATACAGATAGAAGAAATAAATTGTATTCAAATTGTTGCAATTTTGTAATTATTGTGGTATAATTTCTAGTGACTGATTTATGGATTATTGGAAAAACGTGACTAAGTGCAATTAAATGGAATTGCCGAAAATTTTTCAAGGAGTAGATATCATGAGTTTGGCGAAAAAGATTATGTCGTTTATTCTTGCAACAGGTATGACAATGATACCTGTACTGTCTTCTGCTGCTTATGCAACAGAAAATCTCTATGTATATGATACCACAATTCAGGAAAAAAGTAAAGACCTTTCCGAAGATGAGGAAGAACCATTCAACGTATTTGACATTTACGATGCTTATCATGAAATTGTGGCAAGCAATCAAAGACCTGTTTTAACATCAACGACAACTACTAAAGCAACAACAACCAAAACTACAGTATCAACTACGAAAAAGACATCTTCCACAACAACAAAACCAACGTCAACGGTAACAACAAAACCACTTACGAAAACAACTACTTCCACAACTACCACTACAACTACAACTACCACTACAACTTCTGCAGCAACCACAACTCAGACAACAGCTGCTGCAACTTTTCCACTTGTATCTACAACACAGGCAGGGCAATTTGAGAATGGCAAATATATAAACGGAATTGACGTATCCCAATGGCAGTATAAAATTGACTGGCAGGCTGTAAAGAACAGCGGACAGGTTGATTTTGCAATTATAAAAGCAGGCTGGGGAAAACTTTATGAGCAGGTTGACCCATTCTTCCACGAGAATATGCAGCAGGCACAGGCGGCCGGTATGGATGTAGGCGTGTACTGGTTCAGCTACGCAAAGTCTGTTGAGGACGCAAAGCAGGAAGCACTTGTTTGCATGGAAACCATAAAGGATTACAGCTTTAATTATCCTGTATATTTCGACTTTGAGTATCAGTGGGCATTGAATAATCTGTCAACTGCAACTCTTTCAGAAATGATTGAGGTTTTCTGCACAACTCTTGAAGAAAACGGCTATAAAACAGGAGTTTACGGCAGCGGAAGCGATTTTGAATACCGCATATACAGGCACGTGCTTGAAAAGCGTCCTGTTTGGGTAGCAGAATATGACAGACCAACTGTTACATGGTACACAGGTACACACGGAATATGGCAGTACAGCCCAAGAGGCAGAATTGACGGTATTTCTACAGATGTTGACCTCAATTATTGTTATGTTGATTACCCCTCAGTTGTAGGAGTAAACCCTGTCAATGGAAAGATTCCAGCTGCAACTACACCAGTAGTTCCACCTGTTTCATCTGAAACAACTACAACTCAGACTTGGAATTGCAGTATAATTGACCTCAGCACAACATCTGTCGATATGTGGAATTCCTTTGATAAGGATACATACGATTTTGCAATGATTATGGCAGATTCAGAAAACCTTGGCAATATCGGCGAAAATATCGACAAGGCACATTCTCTCGGAATTGACTGCGGTGTAATTTACGATTGCAAGGTAACTGAACTTGAAAAGTTAAAGTCAGATATTGCAGTTCTTGACGGACAGCTTACAGGCAGACTTCTTGAATATCCGCTGTATTTCAATGTATCAGCAAAGAATTCCGAGTTTGAAAAGTGCGGATTTGAAAAGAATAATGCAGCATATTTAGCAACTGAATTCTGTTCATATTTCGAGGCTAAGAAGTATTATGTAGGCATCAGAGCAGAGGATAAGGCGTTAGAATACCGCTTCAACTATGATATTATTTTACGCTCAGATGTATGGCAGGTTAAGTACAACAACGATCCAAATCTCTATACAGGAAATTGCGGAATAAGATCACGTTATAATGCTGAAACAGACGGATTTGACATAGTTTGTGTAACAGATTATCCCGAAATCATCAAACGTGTTGGCTTAAACGGCTATACTCCTGCTGAACAGATTGCGGAGAATAACGAGCCGCAGGTGCAGAATGAAGATAATCAGCCTGCAACTCAGCCCACAGAGGAGAAAAGATAAGGGAACCTCTAAAAACCTCCCTCACGGCGAACTTTCTATGACAAACATCATTTACTGCGTTGACAAACCTTGCAATACACAAAGTATTACTGTGGTTTGCCGCCTTGTAACTGATATTTGTCATTTACGAAATTTCGCTCGTGTTCCGCTTTTTAGAGAACCCCATAAACATATCACCGCACAGATTTTCTGTGCGGTGTTTCCATAAGGAGAAGTTATGGTTGAATTTATAATCGGAGCGTCGGGAACGGGTAAAACTACCGAGCTTTTTGAGAGGATAAAAAACTGTCAGGGCAAAGAGCGTGTGGTATTGGTTCCCGAACAATATTCCACGGAATTTGATAAAAAGTTGTATAAGCATATAGGTGCAAAGGATTTTAACAGCCTGCTTTCATTGAGTTTCAGCAGTCTTGCACGACAGCTTTTTCAGATGTATGGCGAAACCCACAGAAAGGGTGAATATGCTGACGATATGGCAAGACTGATTATGACATATCAGGCGGTAAAAGAGGCTAAAAACAGTCCCGACCAGCTTTTATTCTTTCGCAAAGGAGCGTCACAGGCGGGTTTTGCAGAAGATATGCTGAAACTAATCGGCGATATGAAAAAGTCGGGAATTTCTCCGCAAAAGCTTATGGAGAAAGCGGATTTATTTGAAAAGAAACTCCACGACAAAGTTAAAGATACGGCGAATATTTATTATGAATACGAATTTTTAATGGAGCAGTACGGATTTAAAGACCACCTTGAAAATATTCGTGAAGCCGCAAAAACCGCAAATCTATATAGATTTTTTAAAGGGAAAACCGTATTCCTTGACGAATTTGAAAGCTTTACAGGTGACCAGCTTGAACTCCTCGATGTAGTTTTTTCATCTGCGGAAAATACGGTTATTGCCCTCCGCACGGACAATGCAGAGGCAGGGGAATTTACGCTGTTTGAAACGGTAAATAACACATATCGCCAGCTTTGCAGTAAGTGCAGGGAACTGAATATTCCCGTTAAGGTGACAAAGCTTGAAAAAAGCAGACGTTTTGTGTCAGCTGACCTCGAATACATCAGCGAAAGGGCGATGCGAAATCTTCCCAATGAGCCGCAGACTGCTCCAAATCCTCAGAATATCCGTATTTTTGAATCGAGAGATATGTACAGCGAGGCAGAGTATATCTGTGCGGAATTAATTCGACTTATCCACAATGACAGCACCTTGAAATTCCGTGATATAGCGGTAATTTCAAATAAAATCGAAGATTATGCCGATGTGCTGAAAGCCGCATTTGCACGATATGACATTCCCTGTTTTATGAGTATCGAAAAATCGGTGGCACATACGTCGGTTATGGTATTTTTCTTGTCGCTGCTTGACCTGCTGAAAGCTAAAAGGCTGAAAAGCGAGCATATTTTCCGCCTTTTGAAATGCGGACTTCTTGAAGCCGAATTGACGGATACGGCAATGCTGGAGAATTACTGCTATAAATGGGGAATTGACGGCTATATGTGGACTGAACCGTTTACAGCCGAGGACGAAAATCTTGAACAAATTGAGCAGTTGAGGGACAGCATAATTTCTCCGATTATGAAGCTGCGGAAGAAAGTTTCGGAAACAAATACAGCAGAGGGATTTTGCCATATTCTCTACAATTACCTCACGAAAAGCAACGTAGAAAAATGCCTTGCACAGCTTATTCTGCGGCTTATCAGAACTGACAGGGATAACGAGGGTGCAGAACTGAAAAGGCTATGGGGCTGCTTTATGGACATTCTCGATAGTGCAGCATCAACTCTTGGCGATACTGAACTTGAGTTCAGCGAATTCTCGGATATTCTGCGTTCTATGATAGGGCAGATTACATATTCTCTGCCGCCTCAGACTCTTGATGCAGTTACAGTTGCATCTGCAAGAACTGCACGTTTAAGCTCACCGAGAGTATTATTTGTTGTTGGAGCATCTGAGGGAGATTTCCCGAATCAGGTTAACCTCCACGGCTTGTTTACAGAAGCAGACAAGCAGAAATTATCCAAAGCAGGACTTGAAATTGCCCGACCTCTCACCGACCTTATAGCATCGGAAAGGCTTATTGTTTACAAGGCAATTTCCACGGCATCTGAAAAATTATATCTCACATATCCGTTGTCGGATTTGTCTGGACAGGCTAAATATCCTGCACGAATTACAGAGCAGATTAGGGAGATGTTCCCCGACAATTCGGGAATATTTATTACTGAAAATATGCTTACTCCCGATTTTTATGCAGTTACAAAAAAATCCGCCTATTACCATTATATGCAGGACAGGGCGGCAGATACAAAGGAAACCGCATCTATTTATGAAGCATTGCTGAAAGATACGGAATACAGCCGAAAAATAGCTATCGCCCTCAGTAAGACAGGGCAGACAGGCGAATATAAAATTGACAGGGAACTAATGGAACGGCTTGCAAATTTTGAGCCAATGTTCCTTTCTCCCTCTGCATTTGAATCCTATAATAAGTGCCATTTTATGTATTTCTGCGAGAGAATTTTCAATCTTGCTGCACCTGAAAAAATCGAACTTGACCGCAGAATTACAGGTGAACTTATTCACAGCTGTATGCAGAAAATTCTGTGCAGCCGTACAAAGTCGGAATTCATAACTTTAGCTTATGATGACCTTTGCCGTGAAATCCGAGAGGAAGCTGATACCTACCGCAATGAAAAAATGGCAGGAGATTTCGGCAAAACACCACGATTTGAGTTGTTTTTCAATAAGCTTACGGAACGCCTTGGAAATGTATTTCTTCATAATCAGCACGCACTTATGGCAAGTGATTTTGTTCCCGATGCCTTTGAACTTGACATACGCAAAGGTCATAATCTGAAACTGAATTATGCAGAGGGGAAAACTCTTTTATTCGGCGGAATTGTTGACAGAATTGATGTGTGCAACGTGGGAGATGAAAAATACCTGCGAATAATCGACTACAAGAGCAGTAAAAAGCAGATTAATGAAGTTTCCCTTGCAAGCGGAATTAATATGCAGACACTCACTTATCTTTTTGCCGTATGCGATGAAAATGGTGCATACAGCGACTATAAGCCTGCGGGAGTTTTGTATAATCCAATGGAAATTTCGGGAATTGAAATAGAACAGGCGAAGATTGAGGAATTCAATCAGACAGCTGTAAATTCACAGCTTAAAAATACAGGACTTCTCATTGACCGAAAAGATATACTTGAAAAAATGGAGCATGGTTTAGGTGGAAAATATATCCCTGCAAAGCTGAAAACTGACGGAGAATTTGACCGTTATTCGAGTGTAGTTTCGGAAGTTGGAATGGATAGATTGAGAGATTTTGTATATAGCAGTATAACTGACGCTGCGGAAAATGTATTGAACGGAAATGCAGAGGCAAATCCCCTCAGAAGCGGAAAGAAAATGCCCTGCGATTACTGTAAATACGCCAACATCTGCGGTAATGGCGACGGCAAAAAATATCACGAAGCTGACAGCGAAAAGCTGAAAGAAGCTGCAAAAATTCTTGGAAAGGAGTGCGATGAGTAATGGAATGGACTAAACAACAGGAAACTGCAATAAAAGCAAGAAATGCGTCATTTATAGTAGCGGCAGCGGCAGGAAGCGGAAAAACCGCAGTTCTTACCGAGCGTCTTATCGGACTTCTTTCCGGTGAAAATGCAGGCATAAGTGCTGACAAGATTGTAGCTGTAACATTTACAAATGCGGCGGCATCGGAACTGAAAAAAAAGCTTGACAAACGGTTCAGACTTCTCATAAATGACCGCCCAAATGAGCCATATCTGCTGAAACAACAGGTACTGCTTCAAAGTGCCAAAATTGCAACAATCAACTCATTCTGCTTTGAGTTGTTGAGGGACAATATCACAGAGCAGGGTATAACATCGGGATTCGGAATACTTGATGATAACGATGTAAATGTAATTCGCACACAGGCAATGAATGAACTGCTTGATGAATACAGCAAAGAAAATTACGACAAAATTTCCTATTTATACGATAAATTCTGCATAAATGACCAAAAGCCCCTTATTGATGCAATTTTAGCAACGGACAGATTTCTTTCATCTGTTGCAATTGGCGAAAAATGGTTTGATAAGGCGGTTTCGGAGTATAAAAAGGACTTTGCCGACTCCATATACTTCAAGGCATTTTTCAAGGATATGTCAACAAAACTTCATAAGGCTCTTGCCTTGGCGGAAAAAAATCTTAAATCCATAACGGATATTTTTCCCGATATGACAGTTCCGCAGGCTGAAAAATCCTTGGAGCAGGCACAGGATGATTTTGTCAAGGTGCAGATTCTTGCGGATATGGCGGACAGACAGCAATTCCCCGATGATGATACAGTAAAATCTTCCCTTACATTTGACAGACTTGTAACATTGGGCAAAAAGGTAGTTTATAATGCTGCGTTAAGGGATATTTTTAAGGAACGACGTGAAAAAATCAAGAAAATTCTGAAAGATACGCTGCCTTGTTTTGCGGCTGCTCCCCGTGATTTTGAGGAATCGGGCAAGGTTGCGGAGCTTCTTGCGGAAGCTGTAAAGCGTTTCCGCAGTATTGTATGGGAGAAAAAGTGCGAGAAAAACTCCATTAGCTTTGACGACGGTGAAAGGCTTGTACTTGAACTTCTGACGGAGTATGATGAAAAGGGAAATATTATTCAATCTGAGGCGGCAAAACGAATTGCGGATTACTATGATATTATCCTCGTTGACGAGTATCAGGATTCAAATAACAAGCAGGACTTGATTTTCAAGTTGATTTCCAAGGGGTATAAGCAGGATTCACAAGGCAGACCGATGTATGGGCGAAATGCCTTTGTAGTCGGCGATGTGAAGCAGTCTATTTACCGTTTCCGCCTTGCAAATCCCAAGAATTTCATCGAAGTTATGGAAACCTCCGAAAAATATACAGAGGAGAGCAATTGCGAAAATAAAGCAATTCTTCTCAATAAAAATTTCAGAAGTTCTCCACAGGTCATTGATTTTGTCAATTATATATTTGGCTGTTTAATGACTAAAAATTGCGGTGAGATAGATTATACCGATGATGAAAAGCTGTATTTTGGTGCAAAGCAGTACGATAACGGCAAGGACGACAGTCGATTAACCTGCATAAATTTCATTGACAGCAATGAAGAAGATGAGGAAGATATCCGCCCCGAAGCTGAAATTACAGCGGATATTATTGCTGATATGCTGAAAAGGGGAGTTACCGTTACCGATAATAACGGTATGGAATATCCCTGTTCACCGAAGGATTTTTGTATTCTTGTTCGAACAAATCCAGCGGCAAATATATACGCACAGGCACTTGAAAAACGTGGAATCCCTGCAAAGGGAAGTGATGAAAAAGGATACCTGAAATCACGTGAAATAGCCGTTCTTACTGATTTGCTGAGGGTAATTGCCAACCCTCTGAAGGACATTCCTCTTGCGGCGGTAATGGTTTCCCCTATGTATCCCTTTGAAGTGAGGGATATTGCTGTTCTGCGTTCATATGACAAAAAAATGCCCCTTTTCGGACTTGTGAGAATGGCAGCGGATAATCAGAATGGCGAATTTGAGGAGAATATTTCCGCAAGATGCCGTGAATTTCTGAAATCAATCGACAGTTTCCGCCTGAATTCCGTTACAATGACAATAGGCGAATTGATAAGCAGTATATACGATACAACTGACTTTGTGTCGGTTATGCAACAGTATACCGACGGTGAAAAGAAAAGAGCAAATCTAAGGCTTCTCATTCAGTATGCAAAGAATTACGAAGCTGCTATGGCGGCAGAGGGCGGCGGTGGATTAAGTGGATTTGTGGCTCATCTTGACCGTGTTCTTGAAAGCGGAGATTACGAGCAGGGAAAAGTTTCAGCGGAATCGGGAAATTACGTCACAGTTCAGACAATGCACAAATCAAAAGGTCTTGAATATCCCTTTGTATTTGCGGCAGAATTGGGGTATAAATTCAAATTCGACTCCGACAGAGTTATGTGTAACGATGACGGCAGAATGGGATTTATTCTTTGCGATAAGGAAAATTTACGTCGATACAGAACGTTCCAGCAAATTATGCTCAATGCCGAGGGACAGCGGGAAACACGAAGTGAGGAACTCCGACTTCTCTATGTTGCTTTAACACGTGCAAAACAGCAGTTATTCGTCAATCTCTGCTGTGGAGAGGCTGAAAAAAAGAAAGTTACATCTATGATAAATAATTGTGTTATTGGCGGAAGCGACATTCACGAACAGGCTGAAAATTCAAGCTGTTTTGCGGATTGGTTCTGGCTTTCACTTATGATGCACGGAGATTTTGCAGAAATTGCCGATAAACTTGAAATTGATTTCAGCGGAATGGGACTTCCAGCTTTTGATAATCAGGATAAATTATTTGAATACCGAGTTTACAATTCCTTTGAAAAGCCTGAAATATCGGCAGAAAAGGAGTATTCCGCAAAGGCTGATGCTGAAATTGTAAATCGGCTTACACATATGTTTGAAATGACATACGACAGAACGCTTGCAAATACTCCTGCAAAACTCAGCGTTACGCAGATTTCAAAGAAATTTTCAGATGATGAGGAATTTGATTTTCAACTGAAACGACCTGTTTTCCTCAAAGAAAAAGGCTATCTGACAGGTGCAGAGCGTGGTACGGCAATACACAGCTTTTTCCAGTATTGCTCATTTGAAAACGCAATTGCCGACAGCAAAGCAGAGGCAGAGCGACTTGTATCATCGGGATTTCTAACAAAAGCACAGGGCGACAGCATAAATATCCGCAAAATACAGGCATTTTTCAAAACCAATTTGTACAAGAGAATGTGCGGTTCTTCTTTAGCGGAACGAGAGAAGAAATTCACAGTTGCCGCCGCTGAACTCCAACTGAACGACTCAGTATTTGACAGATTAAAGGATTCTGACGGAATGATTAAGGGAATTATCGACCTTATGTTCGAGGAAGATGACGGAGTAATCATAGTAGACTACAAGTCCGACAGATTTATAACGGAAGAACAGCTTCGCAGCCGCTATGCAAAACAACTTGAAATCTACAAGGCGGCTATTGAGCTAACCACAGGCAAAAAAGTCAAGGAATTAATACTTTATTCAATCGAACTTGAAAAAGAAATCGTTATAAATACATTTTGACAAAAACACCGTCCGAACCTTTTAAGGCTTGGACGGTGAATTTTGTATGACGGGCATATCAAAGCTCTGTGGTGAAAGTCCACCGAGGCGTAGTTACCGACGAACTTTAGAGCGACTTGCAAGTTTCACATCGTGAGGTGTGGGAGAGAAGAAGCAATAGCGAAATCGTAGCCTGACGA
>JAFSBM010000119.1 GCA_017437285.1 Ruminococcus sp.
AAGTCTTACAAAAATCACTATTCCCGATACCATAACAAAAATTGAGGGTGTTGCTTTTTCAGACTGTACAAATCTTACAGAAATTGAAATCCCCTCAAATGTTAATACGATTGGAGCAAGTGCTTTCTCAGGCTGTTCAAAACTTGAAAAAGTTACACTTAATGAAGGACTTACAACACTTGGCGAAAATTCATTCAACGGCACAAAAATCAGTTCTATTTATATCCCCTCTACTCTCAAAAATGTCACCAACTATGGCGGTCCTTTCAAAAACTGTGTTTCTCTTAATGATGTAACTTTCAGCAAAAAACCTGCAATTATTCCCGAATATTTATTCGAAGGCTGTACAGGTCTTAAAGAAATTACAATCCCCGGCAATATCTACAAAATCAAAAACAATGCATTTAATGATTGTTCAGCTCTTGAAAAAATCACAATTCTGAATCCATATAACGGTATCATTGATGATAAAAGCACAATCGCACCAAAGGCAAGTATTTGCGGATATGACGATTCATCAGCTCACGTCTATGCCGTAAAATACGAGAGAAATTTCGTTTCACTCGGACCAATACCTCCATCTTATTTAGGCGACGTTAACAAAGACGAAACGGTTGATTCAACTGATGCGTCACTTATTCTTGCTGAATATGCACTTTTATCCACAAACGGCACTCCTACATTTGATGATGATCAGAATAAGCGTGCCGATGTAAACGCTGACGGTTGTATCGACTCAATGGATGCTTCATATATACTTCAGTATTACGCTTTCGTATCAACAGTCGGTCCATTAAGAAGTGACGATTACTTCTATGGCAAATTCAACAGCTAAAATCAATCGAGCAGGGCGGAATAAACCGCCCTCTCACACCACACATAAAACAATCCCCTGTATCGGATTTTCCGACACAGGGGATTTTCTGTTGTTTTAGGGATTGGTATTAGAGATGCCCTATATTCAATATTACGGAATATAATTTCTCACAATTGCAGTTACAACACCGTTTGAAGTTTCCACAATTGTATTACTGTTGACAAAATGCGTATCATATGTAAGAAGTGACATAAGTTCTTCGGCAGTATATGTCTTTGGGTTATCCATATCAGAATTATCTGTAAATACGAAATCAGCTGAAAGAGTGTATGTATTTTCTCCGATTTCATAATAGGAATGGCGGTCATTCATACCGCTTTCGAAATATAAGCCATTTTCGTCTGTTTTAAAATAACGTCCGCCATTTTCAATGCCGCCATTTACAATAATAAGACCGCTGTCACGGACTTCTATAGTTTCAACAGCAACATTCTTGCCAAGACACCAGATTGTATCGCCAACTTTCAGAGATTGAATATCTTCGCTGCTGAACATTTCATAGCGGTAAATCATAGTTGTCAATGTGAATGTGCCGTCAGCGTTTTTGATGAAATCGCCTGCTCCAAAAGATGCCGCAAATTTTGCATTGTCAAATTCCTCAACTCCCTGATGACGTCCAAGCGGTCCATTCAGAGCAAAAATCTCATTGGGACTTGCTGCGGTTGTTTCTTGAACAGCAGTTGCAGGCTCAGTAGGTGCTTCTGTTTGGGTAACTGTAGTAGTTTCAGCCTCAGTAGTTGGGGTTATTTCGGGAGCTGCGGTTGCTGACTGTGATTCTGATTCTATAATATTTTCTGCTGTTGTTCCCACAGCTGGGGCTTCTGTTGTCTGTTCAGCAGTGCTGCCTGTTGAAGTGTATGATATTTCCTCTACCTCAATTCCGCATCCTGTCAAAGAAAGCAAAGCTGTCAGCACTATAATTCCAATATATTTTTTCATAAATCTTCTCCTTTATTCCTCATAAATTTATTGTATCTCTTTCGCATAGACAACACATACTTAAAGAGCTTACATTTCTCTTTATTATACACGACACACAAAAAATTGTCAATAGTTCAAGAGAGTGTTCGGATATAATTTTTGAAAAAACTGTAGAGGTTCCCTGTAATGCTTATCCGCAATAGGTTATATTGCTCCCTCAGCTGAATCTTACCGACAAGCCCGAAAAACTACATCAAATTCCAAAGTTTTTATCGGTATACCAGTAAAAACTTCTTGACTAAAGGAAGTTTTTCGGGTATAATTATATTAAGGGCATCCGCAAACTAAAGTTTGCTATAGTATATCGGAGGTGTTGCTATGATTATCAGACCTGATTATATAGAAGCTATTAAGTCATTTATTGATGTACCACTTGTAAAAATTCTTGCAGGTGTCCGTCGCTGCGGAAAATCCACTATCCTTGCAATGATAGCTGAGGAACTGAAAAAGCGTGGAATCAGCAATGAAAATATTATCCATCGCAGATACAATGAAATGAATATTGACGATGACTTTACCGCAAAAGATATGTACAATGACCTGAAAACTGCTATTCAGAATAAGGGCAGATGTTATCTGTTCCTCGATGAACTACAGGAGGTTAACGGCTGGGAAAAGGTTGTGAATAGTCTGCTTGAAAGCTGTGATGTTGACATTTACGTGACAGGCTCAAACTCAAAACTGATGTCAAGCGAAATTTCGACATATCTCACAGGACGCTATGTTCTGATACCTGTCTATACTCTATCTTTCAAGGAATATCTCACCTTTAAAAACAAGGATTTTTCCGAAGCAAGAACTGTATTTGACGAGTATATTCAATTCGGCGGTTTTCCTCTTATCGGTATCAGTAATTTCGATACACGTTCCGCTTATCAGATTGTGGAGGGAATTTACGCTTCTGTTATCACAAGGGATATTTCCAAACGGCACAAAATACGTAACAAGGAGCTTTTTGACCGAGTGGTACGCTACATTATTGAAAATGTAGGAATGACTTTTTCCGCTTCGTCTATTATAAAATTCCTCAAAAGCGAAAACCGCAGTCTTTCTGTGGAATCGGTTTACAACTATATCAAATGGCTCACAGAAGCTTTTATTATTTATCCCTGCCAGAGATATGATTTACAAGGCAAATCCGTGCTGAAAACACAGGAAAAATATTATCTTTCCGACATTTCATTCAGATATAGCCAAATGGGCTTTGACAGAAAAATGCTTTCTGCAATGTTTGAAAATGTAGTATATCTTGAAATGAAACGCAGGGGCTATGATGTATATATCGGAAAGAACAGCACAAAGGAAATTGACTTTGTAGGAGTTCGCAGAGAAGAACGTATATATGTGCAGGCTTGCGTTGAACTCCCGACAGAATCCACTCGTGAAACAGATAATCTTATGGAGATAAAAGACCATTATCACAAGTATGTTGTCTGCCGTGACCCTCTTGCAATCGGTAATGATAACGGCATTGAAATCGTGCATATTGCAGATTTCCTTTTGCGGGAAAATTGGTGATTTTCAAAGATATGATAAATTTTAGAAATGCCCTAAAGCAACTAAACCAACCCGAAAAACTATATCAAATTCCAAAGTTTTTATCGGTATACCAGTAAAAACTTCTTGACTAAAGGAAGTTTTTCGGGTATAATTATAGTGAACGTCAAATTACATTCACTATAATTAATGATTTAAAGTGCCTCGCACATCCGCAAATAGCAAACGCCAAAAGATTTTGTCGTTTGCTATAAGAGAAAAATAGGAGAAATATTATGATTACAGATTGCTATGATATTAAAACAGAACCCATTATTAACATTAAGGATTTTTACGGCGAACCAAAACATATTACAGACATATGTCTGATTATCTTTTCAATAGATATACATAATCACCTGCTTAATACTTATCAATGCGAAAAGATTGGAATTCTGAGTTCCTGCAACGGTGATATAACTATCTATAAAATGAATTATAAAGGCAGAGATATTGCTTTTTATTTAACAGGTATAGGTTCTGCACTTGCGTCGGCTTTCTGCTACGAAGCACATTGGCAGACAGGTGCCACAAAATTTATTATGTTCGGTTCCTGCGGAAGTCTTGACCGTGAAAAAACCGAAGGCAGATTTATAATTCCCACAGAAAGCTATCGTGGTGAGGGTTGTTCATACTACTATGCTGAACCCGCAGACTATATCGAAATCAAAAACAGCAAGAAATTAGCTGAAATATTTGAAAAGTTAAATATCCCCTATGTATTGGGCAAAGTCTGGACTACTGATTCTATGATAAGAGAAACTGTGGGACTTGTTGAAAAACGTAGAAAAGAGGGCTGTATTGCAGTTGAAATGGAACTGGCAGGTGTGCAGGCTTTGTGTGATTTCTACGGTTTGGAGCTTTATGATTTTCTTGAATCAGGTGATGTACTGGAATCAAGCGGTTATGACATTGAAGGACTTCACGGAGCAAATCACAATCTGGGTAAATTATATATTGCACTTGAAACAGCATTGTTTTTATAATATCATACTTTCTAAAAAATGCCTCCCATTCTAAACGGAGCGTCATAATCTGTCGAAAAATGTGTTTTGTTGTTTGGTGTAGGGACGGATTATCCGCCCACAAGTTCAAAACGGAATTCACGTTTTTTGACAATCTCCGCCTCCACATTTTTTATAGAGGACAGCTTTAAAGATACCATTAATATTACAGGAGCCAAATATATGAGAAAAATACTTGCAGTTGAAGATGATAAAGAGATAAACCGACTTATATGCGACTATCTTTCAGACAGCGGATATGCCACAATATCGGCAGAAAACGGACTTGATGCAATCCGCATAATCCGTGAAACCGCTGACCTTGACCTTGTTATCCTCGACCTTATGCTCCCCTTTAAAAGCGGAGATATGGTGTTGCAGAATATCCGTGAATTTTCCGATATTCCTGTAATTATTGTATCCGCAAAAAGTACGGTGCAGTCAAAAATTGACGCAATCCGTATGGGTGCTGACGATTATATAACAAAGCCTTTCGATTTAGATGAACTGCTTGTCCGTGTGGAGGCTGTTCTCCGCCGTTCAAAGGGAAATACCTACGCCGAGAATACTCCCCTGCTGACCTACAAGAATTTATCTCTCGACAGAAACAGCGGAACAGCGACAGTATGCGGAAATCCCCTTGTGCTGACAAGCAAGGAATATGCAATTTTAGAACTTATGTTGCTCAATCCGAAAAAGCTTTTTTCAAAGTCAAATCTCTTTGAAAGTGTATGGAATGAGCCGTATTTCAAGGAGGATACAACTGTAAAGGTGCATATGAGCAATATCCGAAACAAGCTGAAAAAGCTTGATAATTCGCAGGAATACATTGAAACCGTCTGGGGTATGGGATATAAATTAGCGGATTAGTACCAATCACTCAAGGGCATCTCTAAACTTTACCTTTTCTTAACCTTTTCCTTTACCATTTCTTTACACGAAAGATTTATAATATAATTGTAAACAAAACACACATACAGAAAGGGTGGTAAAAATGAACGTAATTGAGCTGAAAAACATAAGCAAAAAATACGGAAAAGCAACCGTAGTTGACAATTTCAGCCTTAACGTGGAAAAAGGTCATATCTGTGGTCTGATTGGTCCAAATGGTGCAGGTAAGACAACAATTATGAAAATGATGGCAGGTCTTGCCTCTCCCACCAGCGGAGAAATTGGATTTTTCGGCAAAAATGACAATCTTGACCTGAGCAGAAAGAGAATGGCATTTATGCTTGAAGCACCAATCATTGACAAAAGTATGAATGCAAGGCAGAATATGGAGTATGTCCGCTATGTCAAAGGGGTTGCCGATAAAAAGAAAATCGACGAAATGCTTGATTTTGTTGGACTTCACGATGTGGGCAAAAAAGCCGCAGGCAAATTCTCTCTCGGTATGACTCAGCGTCTTGGAATTGCTATGGCACTTCTCACAGAGCCTGAAATTATGGTGCTTGACGAGCCTGTAAACGGTCTTGACCCTGAGGGTATTGTGGAAATCCGCCTTATGCTGAAAAAGCTTTCGGAGGAAAAAAACGTCACAATCATCATTTCAAGCCATATTCTTTCGGAATTGTCAGAACTCTGCACCGACTTTTCAATTATCAACCACGGCAAGCAGATTGAAAACCTCAGCAGAGATGAACTTATGGCGAAATGCCGCAGCTACTACGCAATCCGCACAAACGATATTAACCGCACAGCCGCAGTTATTGAAGATAAACTGGGTACAAAGCAGTACAAAGTCATTCACGGTGATGAAATCCGCCTGTTTGACTTCCTTGATAATATTGAAAAAGTGTCAAAAACTATTACAGACAACGGACTTATCCTCACGAAATTCATAAGCGAGGGCGAAAGTCTTGAAGAATTCTATTTATCAAAGGTAGGTGCTGAAAATGAGTAAACTGATTAAAGCTGAATTTTACAGAGTTTCACATTCGGGGATATTCCTTAAAATATTTATTATAATGGGATTGTTTCCGCTTCTGATGGTATTTGTTTCACTCAGCGACCTTGATGAAATAAATATGTTTAGTGTTTTAACTACATATTCCCAAGGCGGAGGCTTTCTGATTTCAGGCTATGTGGGAATTATTCTCTCGGCTATGATTTCAAATATGTATCAGAACAGAACCTATTACTATGAGATTATGGACGGTGCAAGCACACATCATATTATCCTCAGCAAGATTATTGTCTATGACATTATTTCAGCGGCGGTGCTTATTATCCCTACAATTATCACCTTTATTGTTATGGGAAATTCATACCCTATGGGCGGTCTTGAAGAAATCGGCACAACTGTATTCCTCGGAATTCTGATTATTATGAATATAGTCAACTGCACAATATTTATTACTATGCTTATCAGGCATATCCTTGGCGGACCTGTTCTGAACTATACGCTGGGAATTTTCCCTATGATGATTTATTTGACTCTGCCCGAATTGACCGATGATCATAAAAAAATAACCGATGTTCTGAGCTTTCTGCCTTATACACAGATTACGGAATTTGTAAAACCTGAATACGAAAACTCATTTATTTTTAAGGTTGTCGGCACATTTGTTGTATGCTTTGCAGTATTGTATGCACTTACATATGCAAGCTACAAGAAAAAGAATTTTAAATAATATTTTTAAAAAGGAGGTAGATTATGGATTTCACAAAAATTATTATAATCTGCCTCTTTGTGCTTTTTTTCATATTTTTCGTGAAATATATTACATTGAAAAAGCAGATTATAAGCTTCGGCAGGCAAGTGGAACAGCGGAAAAATATAAATTACAACAGTCCTATTAAGGTTGACAACTTCGACAGGGATATTGTTGCCCTTGCTGTAAAGCTCAACGAGCATACGGATATTCAGCGTTCTCTTGATGTGGAATACAAACGGAGCAAGGAGCAGCTGAACAACGTAATATCGGGGATATCCCACGATTTCCGCACCCCTTTGACCGCCTCTCTGGGGTATCTGCAAATGATTGAAAAAAGCGGTGAACTGACAGAAAAAAATGCGGAATACCTTGAAATTGCCCTGCAAAAAAACACATACCTGAAAGAACTTTCCGACGAATTTTTTGAATTGTCGAAAATTAAAAACGGTCACGAGGAAATGACCGTGGAAAATATCAACCTCAGCAATCTTATTTCCGACCTTGTTATGGAGCAGTACAACTGGCTGCAAGAGAGGAATATTTCCCCCGATTTTCATATTGCTGACGGCATAGTTATCAACAGCAACCGCCGATATATAATGAGAATTGTTGAAAATTTGCTGTCTAACGCCGAAAAATATGCTTTCAGCCGTTTCGGCATATCCCTCAGCGAATGTGAGGGAAAAATCACTCTCACCACCGTTAATGATACCGAAAACGGTACAGAAATAGACATAAACCGTGTATTTGAGCCGTTCTACAAGCCCTCGGCACGCAATAAAAGCGGTTCGGGACTGGGGCTTTATGTTGTAAAGTGCCTTTGCGATAAACTATCCGCCGCCGCTTCTGCGGAACTTGACAAAGAGGGAGAATTCAGAATTACTGTGGAGTTTAATTAACCGCAGCTGTCAGCTTTTTGTTGACAGTTGCGGTTATTTTATTAAGGACATCTCTAAAAACCCCTTTTGAGAAAAAACAGCTATGCACGTCATCTGCTTCGTCAACCTCCCTTGGAGTGCGACAGCACGCCTTCGGAAGGTTTCCTCTCAGTTGCCGCACCTATCTGTTTTTTCTTTAATCAAACGAATTTTTAGAGATGCCCTTAATTTCTATTGCTTTTTTTGTCTGAAAATGGTATAATAAAACAAAAGCTGTTAAACGAGGTGAAATGATGTCGAAAGATTATGAATTTAAAATTCAGAGTTTTGCTCCGGATGAAGATTTGACAGATGATGTCAGCAAAATGTATATGGACATGCTTGATAATCTTATGAAGAACAAGCAAGTCAGAAATATCGCTATGACAGGCGATTTGGGTATAGGTAAAAGTACGCTTATACGTAACTATGAAAGGAAATATCCTAAATCTTTTTCCAGAAAAAAGTATGTTTATCTTTCTGTCACTGATATGAAAGTGAAATCAGCTGGAGAGGCTTTACAAAATGAACTTGAAGAACGACTGCTTAAACAGCTTCTTGTAATCTGCAATAAAGAGGAAATGATAGGCTCCCACTACCGCCCTGTTCCTGAAAAAAATGTCGGAGCGATACCATATATATTGGCAGCCATAGCCATTCTTTTAATTGCTTGGGCTTTAGGTATACTTCCTTACGCAAGTGAATACACATATATTAATATTGGTGCAGCGGTTCTTGCCGCAATTCCATTGTTCTATCTTTTTTATAAGATTTGCAAGCATTATAAATTACCCAGCTTTGAATTCAACTTCGGCGGTGAAAAAAATAATGGCAATGCAGCAGCTGAACACACGGAGGCAGAAGAAACCCTCGACAAGAATATGACTGACATAGTTTATCTTATGGAGAGGATATACAAAAAATCCGCAAAGGTGCTTGTTGTTGAGGACCTTGACCGCTACGGTGCGGATATATGTATACCCATTATTGAAAAGTTTCGTGAGATAAATGTGCTTGTAAATCAGCGTATACGCTTTCTTCACGGCGACAAAGAGCCTTTCCGCTTTGTGTATATTCTGAAAGATGATATCTTTTCCCAAATGATGCAGGATAAAAATAAACCTTCTGCTTCGCAATATGATATCTTCTCAGAAATGCCACAAGATGAAAACAAATCTTCTGTTCCGCCCTCAAAATATTTTGACGGTATACTGCCTGTTGTTCCTCAGCTTGGTCATGCAAACAGTGCGGATTATCTTATTGGCAAGCGTGAGTGGAACACAAAATATAATATTGAAGAAGATTTCATTTACGATGTATCAAAATATATTTATGATTATCGTCAGATACGTGCTATTGAAAATGAATTTAATATATTCCGTGAGGTTGCTGAGGATAAAATAAAAGACGAATCTAAAATCAATGCTACTGAACTTATGGCATTCTGTATTTATAAGCATTTCTACCCCGAGGAATACTACAAAATCAGAACTCAGCCTGAACAGGAACTTATAAGTTATGTTTTTGAAAAAGAAATTCACGACATCACAACCGATGCAAGTGAGTATTTTATCAAAAATACAATTATATCAAATGAAGTCAAACTTCCAACTGATGATAGAAAGAAAACTCTATTCAATAAAATTACAATCGACATATTACGATATCTTTTCCCTGATAATAGCATAAATAATGTTCTCGTCGAATTTGATAAATTAGCGAAAAATATAACATTAGAGAACGTTTTAAAAATAGAGAAACAATTACATAAATCAAGTGCTTATTATATTGATTTCAGATTAATTCTCGCTATATACGCAGCTATATGTACATCTGAAGATTCAAGTAAAAACGAAAAAATTTTTGAATTTCAGAAAAAGCTTATGAACGAATGTGACGAAAACGCCAAAAATGCAAGCTGTGATAATGCAAAAGAAAAATTTGCTTTTTATTACGCAATGTCTCTTGTTAATGCAACAGTAGGAATAACAGATTCTCCTGAAAGAATCAGATTAGCCGAAAAAATCAAAACAGAAATTTTTGATAAATATCAAACTCCTGAAATTGCAGAAGCTTACGCAATGGCTCTTGCTAATGCAACATGCGAAATGACAGATTCAAGGAAAATCGAAGATATTGCTGAGAAAATCAAAACAGAAATTCTTGAAAAATATCAGACTCCTGAAATTGCCAATCAATACGCAATGGCTCTTGTTAATGCAACAGCCAAAATGACAGATTCTGATAAAATTCAAGAAAAAGCTGAAATAATCAATGAACTTCTTGAAAAATATCAGACTCCTGAAATTGCACTTCAATACGCAATGGCTCTTGTTAATGCAACAATAGGAATAACAGATTCTGATAAAATTCAAGAAAAAGTTGATATAATCAATGAACTTCTTGAAAAATATCAGACTCCTGAAATTGCACTTCGATACGCAATGGCTCTTGTTAATGCAACAATAGGAATAACAGATTCTGATAAAATTCAAGAAAAAGCTGAAATAATCAAAAAACTTCTTGAAAAATATCAGACTCCTGAAATTGCACATTGTTATTCAGCGGCTCTTGGTAATGCAACAAATATAATGACAGATTCTGGTAAAATTCAAGAAAAAGCTGAAATAATCAAAGAACTTCTTGAAAAATATCAGACTCCTAAAATTGCACTTGAATATGCAAATGCTCTTGTTAATGCAACATACGAAATGACAGATACAAAGAAAATCGAAGATATTGCCGAGAAAATCAAAACAGAACTTCTTGCCTTTGAAAAATATCAGACTCCTGAAATTGCACTTGAATACGCAATAGCTCTTGTTAATGCAACAGTAAAAATACAAGATGCAACGAAAATCGTAGATATTGCTGAGAAAATCAAAACAGAAATTCTCGAAAAATATCAGACTCCTGAAATTGCACTTGAATACGCAAAGACTCTTGTTAATGCAACATACGAAATGACAGATTCTGATAAAATTCAAGAAAAAGCTGAAATAATCAATGAACTTCTTGAAAAATATCAGACTCCTGAAATTGCACTTCAATACGCAATGGCTCTTGTTAATGCAGCATTCAAAATGACAGATACAAAGAAAATCGTAGATATTGCCAAGAAAATCAAAACAAAAATTCTTGAAAAATATCAGACTCCTGAAATTGTCAATCAATACGCAAAGGCTCTTGCTATTGTAACAGACAAAATTGAATCTGCCGAAATATGTGAAACTATAGCAGATAACTTCAAAAATGAATATCTATCGCAGGAAAAATATCAAACCCAAGAAATATATGAAAATTATGGTATGATACTTAACAATATCGCTGAAAGCATGGAAACAAGTGGTGAAATATTAAATATCGCTGATAGGTACTATTCTGAAATACTAATAAATGAAACATACAGAATAGATAAAATTGAAATGATTTATACAAATATTCTCAACCTTGCAGCTAAAAAAATTCCTGACAGCATAAACGCTTCTGAGATACAAGAACGTATAAGATATTCAGAACTAAACGAAAAATTCGAAAGATTACTTAATGAACTAAATGACCCGAAGATAATTTCTGAAAAATATGGCACAAATATAACCCAATAACCCCACCCCCACAGCCTGCAACTGTGGGGGTATTATTATCTTCACCAATAAAATCACCGCAGTAAAAGGCTATTTGTAAAAACTCCCGAAACGACAAAAATCCCATTGACAATATAACCAAAGCGTATTATAATAAAATAGTAAACATTTACAAAATGTTAGTGCAACATAACACATGATATAAGGAGGTAAATTTAATTATGTCAGCACACAGCAAATCAAATGAGGAGATACTCAACGAGTATAAAGTGAGTGTCGAAAAGGGGTTATCCGATGCGGAGGTTACAGCCAACCGTGAAAAATACGGTGAAAATAAGCTCCGTGAGAAAAAGAAGAAAACTACTCTCCAGCGTTTTTTGGAGCAGTTCAAGGACGTTATGATTATTATTCTGCTCATTGCGGCAGTAATTTCATTCGTTGTTGCAATTATTGAGGGCAATCCCAAGGAGTTCTTTGAACCCGTTCTCATTCTCCTTATCGTTGTTCTCAACGCAATTATGGGTGTTGTTCAGGAAAGCAAGGCTGAAAAGGCTCTCGATGCTCTCCAGAATTTATCGGCTCCCCATGCCCGTGTTATCAGAAACGGCGTTGAAAAAGTAATTGATGCCGCTGAACTCGTTCCGGGAGATGTTATTCACCTTGAAGCAGGCGATTTCGTACCTGCGGATTCACGTCTTATCCACAGCGTTAGCCTTAAATCAGAGGAATCCGCCCTCACAGGTGAATCAGTTCCCAGCGAAAAGGACGCTTATGCTCCCGTTGAGGAAAATGCTCCTATAGGCGACAGAACAAATATGGTATTCTCAGGCTGTTCCGTTACATATGGTACTGCAACTGCTGTTGTAACTTCCACAGGTATGAATACCGAAATGGGTAAAATCGCAAATCTTCTTGACAACGAAAGCGATTCACAGACTCCCCTCCAGCAGAAGCTTGCACAGCTTGGTAAATACCTCGGAATTATGGCTCTTGCCGCTTGTGCAATTATTTTCGTTGTAGGAATTATCAACGGTATTCCTGCTCTTGAAATCTTTATGACTGCTATCTCCCTCGCAGTTTCAGCTATTCCTGAGGGACTTCCTGCAATTGTTACAATCGTTCTTTCTATCGGTGTTCAGCGTATGGTTAAGAAAAACGCTCTTATCAGACGACTTCCTGCCGTTGAAACTCTCGGAAGCGCATCTGTTATCTGCTCCGATAAGACAGGTACTCTTACACAGAACAAAATGACAGTTGTAAAGGCTTATATCGACAATGCAGATGATGTTGTTCTCGTTGATGAAAATTGTCCCGAGGACATCAAAAAGCTCCTTATGATTGGTGCTTTATGCTGTGACGGCAGCGTTTCTTTTGAAAACGGCGAAGAACAGCATATCGGTGACCCAACAGAAACTGCAATTGTTCTTGCGGCTCACAAAAACGGTATGCCAAAGGACGAAATCAATGCACAGCATAACCGTGTAGGCGAAATTCCTTTCGATTCCGACAGAAAGCTTATGACATCTATCAACAAGTTCGGTGACAAGAATATTGTTATCGTAAAGGGTGCTTTTGATATGATGGCTGAACGCTGCACAGGCGGAAATATCGCAAAGGCTAAGGAAATTACAGAGAAAATGAGTGCTGACGCTCTCCGTGTTCTCGCTATCGGCTACAAGGAAATTGATACAATTCCAGCTGAACTTACATCAGAGGAAATCGAAAACGGACTCACTCTTGCAGGTCTTGTGGGAATGATTGACCCGCCCCGTCCTGAGGCAAGAGATGCCGTTGCTGTATGCCGTCAGGCAGGTATCCGCCCTGTTATGATTACAGGCGACCACGTTATTACAGCTGCCGCTATTGCTAAGGATTTAGGTATTCTCGTTGAGGGTGACAGAGCTATCACAGGTGCAGAACTTGACGCTATGTCTGAGGAAGAACTCGACAAGCAGGTTGAATCAATCAGCGTTTATGCACGAGTTTCCCCCGAAAATAAAATCCGTATTGTCAAGGCTTGGCAGAAAAAGGACCAGGTTGTATCAATGACAGGTGACGGTGTAAATGACGCTCCTGCACTTAAAGCTGCTGATATCGGCTGTGCAATGGGTATTACAGGTACAGACGTTGCTAAGGGTGCATCTGATATGACTCTCACAGACGACAACTTTGCTACAATCGTTGACGCTGTAAGAGAGGGTAGAGGTATCTACGCAAACATCAAAAAGGTTGTGGGATTCCTCCTTGGTACAAACATCGGTGAAGTTATCCTCGTATTCTTTGCAATGCTTCTTTGGCACAAAACTCCCCTGCTTTCAATGCAGCTTCTTATGATTAACCTCGTAACAGACTCACTTCCTGCAATTGCCCTCGGTATGGAGGACGTTGACAAGGACATTATGACACGTAAGCCAAAGCCTAAGAATGAGGGACTTTTCGCCAACGGTTTCGGTGTGCGTATAATTTTACAGGGCTTTATGTTCGGTATTCTCTCACTTGCTGCCTTTAGAATCGGCGAAACAAATCTCGGATTACAGGGCGGTCAGACAATGGCATTTTTCGTTCTTGCTATGTCACAGGTTCTCCAGTCATTCAATATGAGAAGTGACCGTTCACTTTTCAAGACAGGAATTTTCACCAACAAGACTTTGAACAAGGCTGTACTTGTATCAATTGCACTTGTTCTTATTGTACTTTTCACTCCTGTCCGTGTAATTTTCGGACTTGCAACACTTCCTGCAACTTACTATTTAATCAGCGTGGGACTTTTCCTTATCCCGACAGTTATTATGGAAGTTTCAAAGGCACTTGGTCTTATAAAGCACAACGACTAATATATAATGCGGCGGATTTATTTCTGCCGCATTTTTGTTATTCCTGTGGTATAACAACGGATATTATCTCCAAGGGATGTTGACGAAGCAGATGTCGTACATAGCTGTTTTTTCTCAAAAGGGGTTTTTAGAGATGCCCTTATGCAAAATATATATTGCTGTATGAATAAAATAACGGCTATCCGCCGCTGCTTTAAAGAATTTTTGTAAATATTAACAAATTCCGCTATATAACTTGATTTTTGCCAAATTATGGTGTATAATTATAGTGAAAGTCAAATATAATTTGACATTCACTATAATTAATTATTTAAAGTGCCTCGCACATCCGCAAACTAAAGTTTGCTCCGTGCGGATCGGCAAATAGCAAACGCCAAAAGATTTTGTCGTTTGCTATAATTTGTTATAAAATAAGGGAGTATATTCATAGAAGTTGTGGGAATTGGTGTGAATTACTTCCATACAGAGGGAGAAATTATGAATACAAAAAAAATTACATCAGCATTTTTAGCTACAGCATTCTGCTTAGGTTCAATTATGCCTGCAACAGGATATGCGACAACATATACCGTTGATACAGGTATTGGCAATCTTTACAGCGAATCCAAAGACAATACAGGCGATATTGACGTTAACGGTTCAATTGACGCAGCAGACGCTTCAAAAATTCTCGTTGAATATTCCGCAATTTCAACAGGAAAAACTTCTACACTTACTGAGGCTGAGCAAAAACGTGCTGATGTTGACAAAAGCGGCTCTATTGATTCAGTAGATGCTTCATATGTTCTTGGTTACTATGCCTATGTTTCAACAGGCGGAGAATCATCTCTTGCCGAATTCATAGCAGGTACACATAAGCCTCCAACGACTGCTACTACTACAAAGCCTTCCACAACTACTACAAAACCTGCTACAACTACAACTAAGAAAACCACTACAACTACAGCAAAGCCTACTACAACTACTGCAAAGCCTACTACAACTACAGCAAAGCCAACAACCACTACTGCAAAGCCTACTACAACTACTGCAAAGCCTACAACTACTACTACAAAACCAACAACCACAACTACAACCACTACACAGCCTGTTGTTACAACAACTACAACTTCTGCAAAGGTTTCAGATATCCGCATTACACGTAATGAAATGCTTGTAAATGCAGGTGAAGGTGCTTTAGCGGCATATGTAACAATGCTCCCCGATAATGCGGTAAATAAGGCTGAAAAGTGGACAAGCTCCAATGAAAATATCGCCGTTGTTGACGGCGAGGGCTGGGTAATCGGTGTTTCAGAGGGTGAATGTATCATCACTGTTACAAGCGTTGATAACCCCGATGTTTCCGCACAGATTAAGGTTACTGTAAAGGATACAAGACACGTTAAGTCAATCAAGCTTACACGCAGCGAAGTTGTTATGGAAACAGGTACAGCTGAACTTGCAGCAAGAGTAACAATGCTTCCCGAAACAGCTATAAATAAAAATGAAATATGGACAAGCTCAAAGCCTGAGGTTGCAACAGTTGACAACGAGGGCTGGGTTACTGCTCTTACTCCCGGTGTTACAGTTATCATCGTTACAAGTGAGGATAACCCTGCTGTATTCTCTCACGTTATAGTTTCAGTTGTTGAAAAGGGTGCATCTACAACTACAACTCCACCTGCAACTACACAGACAACAACCACTACTGCACAGCCAACAACAACCACTACAACTACTATAACATCAACTACTACATCATCAACAACTACTACCACAACTACAACTGTTCCTGCAGCAACAACTACTGTATACGTTCCCGTTCAGGAAATTGTTGTACAGAATAAAGAAATCAAAATGACAGTTGATAGTACAGCAAAGGCTGCGATTGCAGTTCTTCCTGAAAATGCAACTGATAAATCTGTAAGGTGGATAAGCACCGATGAATCAATTGCCACAGTTGATGAAAACGGTGTAATTACAGCGAAAAAAGAGGGCAAATGCCTTATTTACGCTATCAGCAAGGATAATCCCATAGCGTCTGCTTCTATCACTGTAGATGCAAACAACAACAAGACAGTTACTGAAATCAAGCTTGATAAATATGAAATGACTCTCCCTGTAGGCGGAACTGATATTGCGTGGGTAACAATGCTTCCTACTGACGCTGAAAACAAGGACGAGCTTTGGGTTTCTGACAACACCGATATTGCAACTGTTGACAAAATGGGTTGGGTAACAGGTAAATCTGTAGGTGAATGTAAGATTACAGTTTACAGCGTTGATAATTCCAGTGTCAAGGCTGAAATCAAGGTTACAGTAACAAACGGACCTGTTGAAGCTCCTAAGTATACATTCAGCCAGATTGCTCCCGGAAAGTCAACTGCAAAAGAAATCGCATTCCTCACACCATTCCCCGAAAAGGCTGACGGATTGTTCATTTTCGATTACTTCATTACTGACGCTAACGGCAAAAAGCGACTTGTTACAACACCTGTTATTGATTCTAATGACATAAATCAGGTTATAACAATGCTTACAGCTGACACAAATCATTTCTCAGCTGAGCTTTTTGTTACAAATCTCAACACATCAAGCAGAGCAAAGATTGGTACTTACAATTTCACAATCAATCCAAGAAATGCTGAAACAGTAGATGAATCAATTACATACGCATTTGAATATATCGGCGGAATTGCAGACTGATTTACAGATATCTGGATATAAAAGTAACGGCAGGTGTAAAACCTGCCGTTATTTGTTTTATCTGTTGTAAATACTGTTCAGCCTCTTGATTTTCTTTGCAAGCTGTGGGGTGAATTGCTCCGATTTTGTTCTGAACTGCCAGTTGCCGCCTAAAGTTGAGGGTGTGTTCATTCTGCCCTCCTTTGGACTGTCGAGGAAATCCTGCATCTGTGCTACTGCCACATCTGCAATACTTCCCCATGCGGCACGTACAACCGCCATTGGGATTTCGCTCTTTTTCCTCACATTGAGGTATCTTTTGGCAAATTTCAGCGACTTTTTGTCCATAGCCGCAACCCAGCCGTTAAGGGTTTCATTGTCGTGAGTGCCTGTGTAGGCAATGCACTTTGAAGTCGTGAAATTATGGGGCAAATGCTCGTTATCTCCGCCGCTGAACCCGAATTGAAGCACTTTCATTCCCGGATATCCGCACAATCTGAGCATTTCACGGACTTCGGGAGTAATAAATCCCAAATCCTCAGCTATAAGATTGAGTCTGTCCAGTTTTTCCTCTATATTGTAGAAAAACGGACAATTCGGACCTTTCATCCACTCGCCCTCTGTTGCGTCCTCTTTGCCGTAGGGAATGGCATAAAAGCTTTCAAATCCACGGAAATGGTCAATGCGGATAATGTCGTAAAGCTCCGATGCTGCCGCCAAGCGGTTAGTCCACCATTCAAAATCAGTATCTCCGTGATAATCCCAGTTATACAAGGGATTTCCCCAAAGCTGTCCCAAAGGCGAAAATTCATCGGGGGGACAGCCTGCAACGCTAACGGGGCGGCGTTTAGTGTCAAGCATAAACAGCTTGTGGTCAGACCACACCTCAACGCTGTCATAAGCACAGTAAATCGGTATATCTCCCACTATTTCAATGCCGTTTTCATTGGCATATTTTTTCAGTTCCGACCATTGTCTGCTGAACTCGAATTGCAGGAATTTGAAAAATCCGATTTCCTTTTTAAGCCTTTTCTTAGCCTCTGCAACAGCCTTTTTGCGGTGCATTGAAATGTCTTTTCCCCATTCATACCAAGCTTTTCCGTCGTTTTCAAATTTCAGAGCCATAAACAAAGCATACTCATCAAGCCAGTTTTTATTCTTATCGCAGAATTTTTTGTATGCAGGGAATTTTGAAGCCTTGAATCGGGAATAAGCAATTCTCAACACATCAAAGCATTTGTCGTAAATAAGGGCATAATCCACCTTATCTGTTTCAGTATCCCACACAATATTTTTGTAGTCCTCAGCTTCAAGAAGTCCGTCACCCTCAAGAATTTCAAAGTCGATAAAATAGGGATTTCCTGCATTTACCGAAAATGACTGATAAGGGGAATCGCCGTAGCTTGTCGGAGAAAGGGGCAGAATCTGCCACAGCTTAACTCCCGATTTTACGAGAAAATCCACAAATTCAAAGGCGTGTTTTCCCATTTTTCCGATGCCGTACTCCGAGGGCAGACTTGAAATATGAAGAAGAATTCCACTTTTACGCATATGTTACAACTCCGTTTCTGTATATTTTTTTCTTTTCATCTCATAATAATTATGAGGTGAGCATAGTGAAATTTTGCCAATTTATTTTTACTTTTCTTATGGGGTATTTCCTCTATGCCTTTGTGGAAGTGGCAGGGAGGGGTTATACCCATTGGACAATGTGCCTGACAGGGGGTTTTGTCCTTACTATAATTTACATCATAAGCAGCCGCCCTGCTATGACGCTTATCCGCTGCTGTGTAATCGGTGCGGCAGCTATAACTGCCATTGAATTTGCGGTGGGAATTTTCGACAATATAATAATGGGCTGGCACGTCTGGGATTATTCAAAGCTGCCCTTTAATATTATGGGACAGATTTGCCCGATTTTCAGCCTTTTATGGGGCATACTCTGCATACCCGCATTTTATTTGTGCCGTTTTATCAGACAAAGATTCGACAATTCTCTGAATTGCAGCCGTTAGCTTTCAGATTTTGAACTATTATAAGCTAAAGGCTAAAAGCTAAAGGCTAAAAGCTAAAGGCTAAAAGCTAATGGCTAAAAGCTGCAACGCAAAGCGTTGCTAAAATCCCTGCTTTTTCAATTCCGCCACAAGATTTGCGTAGAATTCACGGACATCATAGCCGTCAATATTTTCTCTGAAAAGGTCAATTGTATCGCCGTGGCTTATTCCACGCACACCCTTAGTCGTCACCATTCGATGTTCACCGTGAATTGCCGCACCCTCCCACACAAGACCGTCACTTCTGCCGTTAAGCTTCTTGATTATGAGATAGCCGACATTGAGGGGCAGACCTGCGGAAAATACGTTTTTCATCACGGACATACAGCTTCTATAGGAAACCGTGGGGCAGTCCTCCATTTCAGGAGCAAGTTCCTTTAGCCGCACAGGGCTTAAATCCTTTACACCTGCAATAAAATCGGGGTTTTTATCTCCAAGCTTGCGGAAAATTGCGTTGTATCTGTCGGCTATCCAATTCACGGTTTTGTCGGGCATTTTCCCCATAAGACAGTCAACCATATCACTTCCGCCGTGGGGAGTATTTATAGTCGTCAGCGTTGCCACACGCTCTCCAAGACCAAGGGAACTTATGGCATAACGGCTGTCAAGTCCGCCCTTTGAATGGGCAATAATATTCACCTTTTCCGCCCCCGTTTCCGCAAGTACACGCTCAATCTGCTCTTTCAGTTCTGCCGCACTTTCGGGAATCGACTTTGCCGACTGCTGATTGCCATAGTAAACAGCCGCACCATTGCGGATAAGAGTTGCAGGCACTCGTCCCCAGTAATTCATATACTGCCAGTCACGGAAGAAAATGCCGTGAACCATAACAATGGGATATTTCGTCTTGCATATCTCATTTTCAGCACGTGCATTTTCAATTTCCGCCTTTGAAAGTTCGAAAATATACTCTCTTTTTGCGGTTTTGTAGAATTTTCTGATGAGGATTATGTTGATTACAGGCATCCACCAGAAAATCAACAGGAGAATATAATCCGCTGCCTTAATCTGCTTTGAGCCGATAGCTGTGCGGATAAATCCGTCAAAAAATGTTGCTCCCAAAGCTAAAATCGGCATTACAATTGAGAAAATCTTCGGCAGAACTCCTGCGTCGGATTTGACAAAGTAGAGAATAATGACGATTATTTCGGGAATTATAGCCATTCCCGACAGCCACAGAAGTGACACTCCCCTTTTCAGCGAACCTAAGCGGAAACTTTTGACCTCTGGTTTTTCGCTGCGAATGAGAATAGCGAAAAATATAATCGACATTATCACAGTTCCGATGACTTTTGCGGCGGTAGGGAATGCGATTTCCGTCCATATTGGAATTATGTTGTAAAAAACAAGAAGTAGAATTAATTCAATTATTTTCATTATGTATAAATTCTCCCTAAACAAAAACAAGAGCGACAATCTGCCGCCCTTGTGAGTAATTATACTAATCCCTAAAATGTTAGTAGACAAAGATGATGAGCAGAAATGATGTATGTCAAGGCGGACAACGAAAGCATACTTCCGTATGGTGAGGAAGTCCAACGATGACATACAGCATTTATGCCATTAGATTTGTCTACTGTTGTTTTAGGGATTAGTATTAATAATTCTTGTTTGAATCAGCGTTAAAGAACTGATTGCTGCTCTCTGTGTAGTAGTCGTTAGCTTCAAGTGACATAAAATCGTCATCTTCCATTTCGGGAAGTCTTGCACCGCAGCGGCCGCAGAACTGGAATCTCTCGTTAACTTCAGCATCGCACTTAGGACAAATCTTGTAGCCTCTGATACCGTTAAGCTCAAATCTCATCTTCTTGATACGTCTGCGGCGAGTATCAATATCATCGCAGAGAAGTTTAAGACTTGCAGGATCCTCATTGGGATTCTTGTAATACTTCTTACCGAGATCTGTGAAAATCTCCATAATTCTTTCTTCCTCGTAGAGGATTTTTCTTTTGAGGTTATTAGCCTCGGACATACTCTTTGTTTTATCGGAAACGCCTCTGGAAACGTCACCGATTTTATCGAGAATACCCATTTCTATCAACTCCATTTTCATATTACGTATTGCAGTAAAGCTTCATCATCCCAAAATGACAAACTTCGCCTGCAACCATTATACAGTACTTATATTATACAATTTTTTGTGCAATTTGTCAAGACCTATTTCAAGTAAACAAAATTAATTTAGAATTATTTAGTGGAGTATTTTTTATCATTATTTTCTCAACCAAAATTCCGCACTCTGATATGCAAGTTGTTTTTCTGCAAGTTCACGAGTAATTTCAGAATTTGTTGCTGAAATCTGTGCATACTGGGCTGCTTCTCTAGCAGATTCTGCTGCGTTTGCAGTATGAACGCCTACTTCTTTAACTGAACTGAGCAATTCTCGATTTTGTTGAATGATTTCATCTGTTTTTGCATTTTGTTGTGCTATTTCTACAACCATGGCAGATTGCAAACTTATCATTTTATCAAGTTTCTGCTTTATCGCTTCAAGATTACATTGTAAAAGAGCTTCTGATAATGTTTGATTAGAGGTAGAAAGATAATCATATAAATAGTAAACGCCCTGTATATTGCGAAATTGATTCGGTATTATATTTGCTGAATATGCCTCATTAAGTATATTTTGCATTTTTCTAATGTCATTATTAATTTTTGAGATGTGATTATCTGAATTCTTTTTGTAATTATTATATAGATTTCTTCTTTTCATTTCTTCTGCATTGTATTTTTCTAATTTTCCTTCATATTTTGAATGTTGTAATGCATATTCGGCGTGATAAACTTGTTCATACTTTCTATCTAATTGCATTTTTACAACACACCTAACAGTCAAAATTATAATGCCAAGTATCATAAAAAAGGCACCAACAGGCAAATATGCAAAAGAACTAAACAATCCCATTATTAAAAATCCCAATCCAGCAAGTAATGAGTACACTAAAAAAAATTTCCTAAAGCCAGGTTCATCACTCTGATTTATTGGCTCCTTAAAATTAAACTTCGGCTTACAATTAACATAGCCTTGATATTCTTTATGCTTTTGGTTAACCATATGACTTATGACATTTTTCTTTTTTTGTGATTCATAAATAACAGTTTCCATTACTCGCAAATCATTCAAATAAATCAATAAAGCTTCTCTATTCAACTCAGCCATTTTTTAACATCCTTTCAACAAAAATACACACCAAACAAAGCCAATTAAGACTTCTCTTGATGTGTATGAAAATTATTATTAATTTGTATATTTTGCTTATTTAGTTCAAACAATGCCCCCCCCCGTTCACAAATTTAACCATCGTGCATTTTGAATAAAAAAAGAACATTGAGAGGACTCCTTTCGTTAAACTATATTTTTATAATACCATAACATTCAGTATTTGTCAAGACCATTTGAAAATAATCCAAAAAATTACTTTTTTAGCCTTTGGCAATGCTTTGCTGTGTAAATCAAGCTTTTAGCTATTAGCCATTAGCTGTTAGCTTTTCACGACATTCTGTCATAGGGACTGCCAAGGCAGCCCCTACACAAATTAGCGTTACCCGATAAAATTGCCGTTCCAAAAAGCTAACAGCTCTTTAAATAATTACGCATTACGCATTACGAATTACGCATTATTCAGAAAGGTCCTGCTCTGTAAGCTGAATAATTCCGCCCTTTGTAAGTGCATCGGAAGCGTGCTTGATGTCGTCCACACGGATAACGAATGAAACAGACTTGTCAGATGCTCCTGTAAATGCGTAAAGGTACTCCAGATTTACATTTTCAGCTCCGAGAATATCAAGAACTCGGCTGAGCTGTCCGGGAGAATCGGGGATTGTGATTGCTACAATTTCCGTTACAGTAACGGCATAGGAAGCGTTTTTCAGCACCTTTTCAGTCTTGTCGGTATCATTTACAACCATTCGGAGAATACCGAAATCAGATGTATCTGCAAGACTTAATGCACGGATATTAATTCCGCTTTCTTTGAGAAGTGACATTACTCCTGTAAGCTGATTGGGCTTGTTGTCAACGAATACTGAAATCTGTTTTGCGTTTGCCATAGTTCTTTCCTCCTTTTAATCGTGAAGCTTTCTCTTGTCGATAACTCGTACAGCCTTGCCCTCGCTTCTTGTAATGGATTTTGGACTTACAAGGTGTACCTTGGGGTTAATTCCAAGCATTGTCTTTATAGCAAGTGCCAGAGCCTTTTCCTGCTCCTGCATTACTTTCATCTTATCTGAGAACTGGTCGGGATTCATCTCAACGCTGATATCAAGGGTATCTGTGTTGTTTACACGGTCAACCTCAATGAGATAGTTTGGTGAATAGCCCTGCTCGATAAGTACAGTTTCAATCTGTGAGGGGAATACGTTTACACCACGGATAATAAGCATATCATCGCTTCTTCCCATAGGCTTTCTCATCTTAATGAGAGTACGTCCGCATGAACACTTCTTACGGCTGAGTACGCATAAATCTCTTGTTCTGTAACGGAGAAGGGGGAATGCTTCCTTTGTAAGGCTTGTGAATACAAGTTCGCCTACTTCGCCGTCAGGGAGAACTTCGCCTGTATCGGGATTGATAATTTCGGGATAGAAGTGGTCCTCGTTAATATGCATACCTGTCTGCTCGCAGCACTCGAATGATACGCCGGGGCCGCTTGTTTCAGTAAGACCGTAGATATCATAAGCCTTGATGCCCAGTGAAGCCTCAATAGACTTTCTCATTTCCTCTGTCCATGGCTCTGCACCGAAAATACCTGCTTTAAGGCTGATATCATCGGGAGTAAGTCCCATTTCGTGGAGAGTTTCGCCGATATATGCGGCATATGAGGGCGTACAGCAGAGAATAGTTGAACCGAGGTCACGCATAAATTCAATCTGACGGTCTGTATTTCCGCTTGACATAGGAAGTGTAAGACAGCCGACTTTATGTGAACCGCCGTTCAGACCTGCTCCGCCTGTGAAAAGTCCAAAGCCGTAAGCTACCTGACATACATCGTCCTTAGTTCCGCCTGCTGCAACAATTGCTCTTGCACAGCAGTTTTCCCAAAGGTCAATATCATTCTGTGTGTAGAAAGCAACTACACGCTTTCCTGTTGTACCGCTTGTGGAATGTATACGTACACATTCGTTTAAAGGCTTTGCAAGAAGTCCATAGGGATATGCGTCACGGAGGTCAGCCTTGGTAAGGAAAGGCAGCTTGTGGAGGTCGTCAACTGACTGGATATCCTCAGGCTTTACACCCTTTTCGTCCATAAGGTTGCGATAATACTCAACATTTTCATACACGTGCTTCACCTGAGCAACAAGACGCTCGTCCTGAAGCTTTTTCATATCCTCACGGGACATACATTCAATTTCCTGATTCCAATAATTTGCCATTGGCTTTTATCTCCTTTTTATAAATTCAGGGCTGTGCCACACATAATCCATGCGGTATTGCCTTGTGTTCAATAAATTATAGCAAACGACAAAATCTTTTAGCGTTTGCTATTTGCCGATCCGCACGGAGCAAACTTTAGTTTGCGGATGTGCGAGGCACTTTAATAATAATCGGTACTTCTGTTTAACTCAGTAAAGCAAGCATAAATTATTACTGGCACAAAGCTTAGTGCTAATGTAAACCGAACCGAGCCTGTAAGGAAGAACATTCCCACAGTAAAACACAAAAATATGCACAGCAATATCTTGCTTGCAAATGATACATACAAAATATGTCCTGCTAAAATGTAAACCGCAATCAAGGCGAAAAATATTCCCATAAAGAATAATATTTTTGCAAAAACTTCAATATAACCGAAGCGATAAGAAGAGGGCAAGTCTTTTCTGTAGTATATATTGCGTCTACTGAGTTCAAGACCGTTTTCTTTTATTGCAACATAGCTGTTATCGCCTACCTTGTATACATATGTGTATTTTGACGGAAGCTTTATCTTTCTTTCTTCAAAAACCAGCGTTGCCTTAGTGCGGACATAATTTTCCGAATATTCCTTTTGTCTTGCAACACCACCTATAATTGATAATGCTGAAAGAATGAAAAAGATAATCATTATAAATTTTTTCATATTAACTCAGCTCACATTCCCTGTTCTGATTATTATTTTAGAGGCTCGTTTTTTTAAACAACATAATTCGCTTAAAAAATCCCAAAAAATCGAAACAAATTGATATTCCATCCGCAAAAATACATATAGTAAAAAACAGCGAGATTACAGTCAGCAGAGTAAGAAAAAAACTTTCTTCAAATAAATATGTCAATCCGACAGCAGCGTATAAAAGGATAAACCGAAAAATGTGGTCGGAATACGATTCATAAAGTATAAATTCACATAAAATCCAGATTGCAAAAAGCACACAGGCTATTCCGATAACAAATAATACTTTCGCCGCTGGCTCTGCCCGTCCGATTTTATACTCTGACGGATTTGACTTTTTATAGCCTATAATTCGCTCCTCAGAGGCAGAACCGCCCTTTTTGACTGCAACATACTTTTCACCGCCGACAACATAATTATAAGTGCATATTCTGATTGTATTTCGCCCTGCTCCTTTCAGTTCAAAGTCAACCAGTACAGCTTTTGTCAGCTCGTATTTATCGGAATAATCCACTTGTCTGACTATTCCTATAAATATGAATAATACCGAAAAAAATGTAAGAATAACAGTTATAATTTTTTCCATAATCCCCAACTTGATTCATAATGATTTTGTCTGTTCTATGACACAAAACTCACCCCAAGTTTTGTTCATATCAATTCAGCGTATACTCTATAATATTGCTTACACGTATATATGTGCCGTTTATATAAGCCACAAGATAAATAGTATACTTTGCAGGGGAATCTCCTACCCAGTTATGAGTATCGAGAACGAGTTCATTTTCTGCATTTCTTTGAAGTCTTTGCTCATCGTTAATCAATATATTCCAGCCAAGGTTGTGAAATCCCTCGTGTTCATCACGGGTAACCGTGTAATCATCGTTAAGGGTAATTGTAAAGGTTTCCACAATTTCAACCTCAGCCTCACGCTTCTGACGGTAAGAAAGATATTCAAAAGGCTCGCCGTTTACAATAACATCAGCTGAACAGTTCTTGAAATTTATATCTGTTTCCCTGCCCACAATTCCTGCATAGTCGTCATCTCCGCCGTCAACTCTGCCCTGTACATGGACATTTTCCCACGCTCCCGACATATAAAGCTCACCGCCTGCAATGCCTGTGCAATGGGTTGCGGAAACATATGCGTCCTCGAAATTGATATTCTTCACGGAAACTCCTGTGCCGTAGCCGATAAAGCCCGATTGCAGATAATTTTCAATAATGGTCATACCGTAAATCGTATGTCCCTGACCGTCAACAGTTCCCGAAAATCCATTGCCGAATCCTTTTCCCCAGCCCATTGGTTTCCATTGATAATCTGAAAGGTCAATGTTCTTTTCAAGGGTTATATCGACATTTCCGTCAATTCCGTTGACATACCACACAACAGATGCAAGCTGTTCAGCGGTGGATACGTGAAAATAGGGAGCATTTTCCATTGCCCATTCCTTATTGGCAAGAGCCATAATACTTCCCGTATCTTCCTCACGCTCCCAGTCGGTTTTGTACTGGGTTAAATCCCTTTCGTAGGCATATTCCGACACGTCAATGCCCCAACAGCCGTACCATTGGTAGGCATCGGCAAGGAGATAAACTCCCGATTCGTCAATATCAGCGGAAACAATGCACTTATCCGTATCAAGTTCGAAATCCTCAACGGTGTTGTAAAACTCATCTTCCTCGGAATAGTGGAGCATTACGAGATTTTTTTCGGGGATTCCTCTCAATTCCGACGTATCATATTCAAAGCCTAAACGTGGCTGTGAAATCTCGGAATCATATTCGATTTCAATGGGAATTCCCACCAGTCCAACAACTCCGCTGTGGAGCATATCAATATTATACAAATCCTTGACCTGTGCGTGTTTTCGTATATCCTCGGAGCATAAGCCCTCGAAATAAACTCTTACGACTTCGGGTTTTTCCGAATTTTTTATAGTTTTACGACATTCCTGACGGGTAGGGTCTGCTTTTTCAAGCTGTTCCGTAGCTACTTCCGACGATATTACAGTTTCGGTTACAGGTATTTCCTCTGTCGGAACAGTCAATTCCTCATCGGTTTCATAAGCTGAATACAGCAAACCGCAGGAAGTGCAGGAAATCATCATAGACAGCACAGCCATAACAGAAAACAGCTTTTTCACAGCAATCCCTCCCTTTCAGATTATGTGCGTTATTTCTTACTTTGCAGCGTTTCTGCCAAGTTCAAATGCCTTTTTATTCAGTTCAAGGAATTTAGGCGGTACGCACTGTTCAAGAGCATTCTGCCAGAGTTCCTCGGGGAAATCTGTCTTTGCAGAAAGTACGCCCATAAGAACTACGTTTGAAGCCTTTGCTGTACCTGCTTCCTCAGCAAGTGAAAGAGCGTCAACAGCTGTAATATCAGCACCTGCCTCAGCAAGCTTGCTTACGAGGTCAGCAGGGTATTCCATAGCACCTGTGATTACAGGCATAGGCTCAATCTGCTGTGTTGATGTGATAAGTGTACCGCCCTTTTTCAGATATGGCAGGCAGCGTGCAGCTTCAAGCAGTTCAAAGGAAATTACAGCGTCAGCTTCGCCCTTTTCTACAACGGGAGAATACACCTTATCGCCGTATTTTACGTATGTAACAACAGAACCGCCACGCTGGCTCATTCCGTGAACTTCGCTTACTTTTACATCATATCCCTGTGCAAGAAGCACATTTCCCAGAAGTCTTGACGCAAGGAGTGAACCCTGTCCGCCGACTCCGACAATCATAATTGATTTAGTTTCCATATTTAATTTTTTCTCCTTAATTATTTTCATTTGATGTATACTTCTGCTCCAAGGCATCTTGTGCTGTTTTCTTTACCGAGATTTTTTCGACAAAGGCTTCGATAATGCCGAATACAGCTACTACCACAGCTATAACGCCTATTTTTCCCCATAAACCGAATTCAAACCTGTCGCTTATATTGAACGCAACAAAAAATCTGAATACTTCATATAAAAAACTCAAAATTTTTGATTTCATTATTATTCCCCTTGATTATCGGACAAATCCTTGTCGGGAATCATCGGCTCACCCTTGAAAAAGCGTTCCATATATGGCTCTGCTTCGTCAAATATGAGCAGCACAACAACAAGTATACCGAATTTCGCCCAGAAATTCATTTCAAGTCTGTCCGAAATAAATATTACGATGAAAAGCTGAATAAATCTGTAAACAAGATTAATTATATTTCTATTCATAACGCTCACCGTTTTTATCTGTGAAATATCTCCACATCTCCGTCAACAAATCCGATGCCCACAGGCTTTGATGTGAGGATTGAAGCATATTTGCCCCTTTCCAGATACTCCTCAGCCCAGCCTGTGATAAGCTTCTGTGCGGCTTTCCAGTCCTTTTCAGCTTCATCTGAAAGCTCTACGCAGAATATATCTTCCTCCGATGACCAACATTCCTCGCAAGCCCAGTCGGGGTCATTTTCATCAAATGCCTCACAAGCTACAAGCTGAACGGCATAGACGCTGTCCTCCACAGACTCCTCATAAAGGTTAAAGCAGAATGATACTGTTTCATCGGGCATATCGTTATTTTCAAGAATATTGTCAAGCCAATTGACAAACTCGCTGTAAATATCCATAATCATTATCTCCAATCAGATTATTGCACCAATCTTGCACTGCTCCTTGCAGATGCCGCAGCCTACGCACTGTGTATGGTCAATAACAGCCTTGCCGTCCTTCATTGAAATTGCAGGACATCCAAGCTTCATACACATCTTACAGCCTACGCACTTGTCAGCTTCAACCTTGAACGGAGCGTTGTGCTTAACGTATTTGAGCAATGCACAAGGTCTGCGAGAAATGATAACAGATGCCTCATCAGCAGCTAATTCTTCCTTGATTGCAGCCTCAGTTTCAGCAAGCTTGTATGGGTCAACTACACGTACACGCTTTATACCGATAGCCTTGCAGAGTTCCTCAAGATTAACAGCAGCAGCAGGGTCGCCCTTGAGATTTTTGCCTGTTGTGGGGTTCTGCTGATGACCTGTCATACCTGTGATTGAGTTATCAAGGATAATAACAGTTGAATTTGAGTTGTTGTATGCGATATTTACAAGACCTGTCATACCGCTGTGCATAAATGTTGAATCACCGATAACAGCAACGCTCTTATGCTCGCTCTCTGCACCTCTTGCCTTGTTGAAGCCGTGAAGTCCCGAGATTGAAGCACCCATACAGATTGTTGTATCCATAGCGTTAAGAGGAGCAGCTGCACCGAGGGTATAACATCCGATATCGCCTGAAACTGTAACGCCAAGCTTTTTCAGATTGTAGAAAAGTCCACGGTGAGGACAGCCTGCACACATAACGGGAGGACGAACAGGAATTGCATCTTCAAGAGCTGCAAACTCCTTCTTTTCGCCCAGAAGCTTTTCAGCAATTGCGGACTGGTTGATTTCGCCGATACAGCCGAAAATAGCCTTGCCCTCTACGTTGGTAACACCGATATTGCGGCAATGTGACTCGATAATGCCGTCAAGTTCCTCCACAACTACAATGCGGTCATATTTAGCCGCAAAGTCACGGATAAGCTGTACAGGCATAGGATTAACCATACCAAGCTTTAATACAGATGCCTTTTCGCCGAGAGCCTCCTTGACATACTGATAAGCCGCACCGTTTGTGATTACGCCGAATTCAGCCTTGTCGGAGATTTCAACATGGTTGAGAGGTGAAGTTTCAGCATACTCTGTAAGCTTTGCTGTACGCTCCTCAACAAATACGTGTCTGCCTCTTGCAAATGCAGGCATCATAACATATTTCTGTGGATTTTTTGTATATTCCTTTAATTCAAGTTCCTGTCTGTCGAATGTTTCAACAATGCTCTGTGAATGAGCAACACGGGTTGACATTCTTACAATAACGGGAGTATCGAAATTCTCTGAAATTTCATATGCAAGCTTTACGAAATCACGGCACTCTGTGGAGTCGGAGGGTTCAAGCATAGGAACCTTTGACGCAATTGCGTGGTGGCGGCTGTCCTGCTCATTCTGTGAGGAGTGCATACCCTGGTCATCAGCTACGGCAATAACAAGTCCGCCGTTTACACCTGAATAAGAAGCTGTATAAAGTGGGTCAGCTGCAACATTGAGTCCTACGTGCTTCATTCCGCAGAATGCTCTTGCACCTGCAATTGACGCACCGAGAGCCGCTTCCATAGCTACCTTTTCATTGGGAGCCCATTCAGCGTAAATCTCCGCATACTTTGCAACTTCCTCTGTGATTTCAGTTGATGGAGTACCGGGGTAGCTTGATACTACCTTACAGCCTGCCTCGTAAAGACCTCTTGCGAAAGCCTCGTTACCTAACATAAGTTTCTTCATTATTTTATTCCTTTCCTATACATTTATTTTTTATATATTCTTCAAGCAGAAACTTTACAAGACCGCTTTTATCATTGCTGTCTATTATTATATCAGCTGCTGCTTTTGTTTCTTCATCTGCATTGCCCATAGCCACTCTTACATCGGCAGCTTCAAACATACTCAGATCATACATTTTATCCGAAATGCAGACAACTCTGTCACAACTGAGTTCATCTTTTATTTTGCTGATAGCAATTCCCTGAGATGTTTTTTTAGAAGAGATGCAAATTCTGTAATTATTATTACTCTTATCCTCATAAAACGTAAAACGCACATCTTTAAGCTGTATTGCTTTCTTTTTCAGAGGAAGAAGCTCTTCATAAGTTCCTTTTGCGGTAAAAGCAATAATATGTAAATGTTCCTGATTCATTTGATTCAGGCATTGATTAATCGTTCCGCCTTCCTCTCCCCATGTTACAAAATCGTTATGATGATTTGAAAAACATAGTGGGGAGTAGCTTGCACACCAAGATTTTATTCCATGTATTTCGCCTTTTATGTCATAGGTATCATATATTTCCGCAATAGCATACTGTGATGTTAAAGAAATACATTTTGGTGATTTTCTTGTCCATGCTCCATTAAGCAATATGTTATCAAAACCGCTATGCGTTCCGATAAGAATACGTTTGATGATTCTTACAAATTCAGGTTTTAGCATATCACCAAATTCAAACCAGGAACGATCAGTAGCAATAACAATATCCATACCATTTTTACTGAGCCGTTCAAGTATATCAAGGTCGTAATTACTAACCATACCTTTTGAATCAAGAAAAGCACCGCACAATTCAACAACATAAAGGGTTTTCATTTCGTAATTGCCTCTCTGAGCCACTTTGCAACTCCATCCTCATCATTTGTGCCAATCACAAAATCTGCGGCTTTTTTCAGCTCATCTTTTGCATTGCCCACGGCAATTTTAACATCAGCTGCTTTGAACATTGACAAATCGTTGAGATTATCCCCGAATGCCACAATTTTATCAAAGCCGTATTCCTCACGGAGGAATTTCAATCCGTTAGCCTTTGAGGCATTTTCCGAGAAAATTTCAAGATAATACTTTCCCGTATATGTATCCTCATAGAAAACGTGGTCAAGACCTTTCACAGAAGCGGCAATTCTCTCAATGGGGAGCAGCTTTTCATAATCCCCTGTTGAAGTGAGATACACCACACTTCCGTCATTTTCGCTGTGCAAATCAGCGCATTTCCATAGGGGCTGACCTGTTTTGCTGCGGGTTCTTACATACTCCTGCATTAGTTCATTGAGATTGTCGCTGTAGCAAGTTCCGAACTTTTCGCCCCTGAACTTAAACATAAACGTTCCCACGTTATTTTCCGCAAATGCGTCGATTATCCTTGCGGCGGCATCAATGGGAATATCGGATTTTCGGACGTATCTGCCGCTTTTCCTGTCATATATCTCCGCCCCGTTATTGACAATGCAGGGGACGCTGATATTCAGCTTTTCCGTGATACTGCCTGCGGAATATTCGGTTCTTGCGGTGGCATAGGTGAAATACATACCCTTTTCAATGAGGGAATTTATGGTATTCACCGTATAATCCGACAACTCCGCCTGCGAATTCAGCAGAGTTCCGTCAAGGTCGGTGATAAACAAGGTTTTGCCCAATTACTTCACTCCAAATGGAAAATTTTGCTTGCTATTGCTCCGCCAATTAAGCCTTGCCAAAAAGACGAAGGCAGAAAGGGAATTTATCAAGGAAGAAAAACGCAGGAATGCTGCCGCATTTCAAGTTTTTCTGACGCAGAGAAATTTTCTTTATGTCGAGTATTTGACGGTAAGGTTTAGTTGGTGGAGCAATGTATTGCTTTATAGTACAAAAGAGGCTACTTATAATTATAACATAAAATCTCTGAAAAGTGAACTATTTAATCAGTATTTATAAAATTTTGTGAACAGCTACAAATTATATATGCAATTGATGTACAATTTGACTAAACAACATCTTTTTCAGAAAAGCTATTGACAAACGAGAGGGAATGAGATATAATATATATTAAATCAAATTTGAAAAGGTGAGATATTTAATGGACAGCTGCCCCGACGGGTGTAATATCAAGAAAATAGAATATTGCTTTTCAGGGCATGGTCTGCACTATCTTTTGTGTTAGTGCAGATTATGCCTTTTAGTGCGTACATCAGAAAGTTTAAGAAATTTTAAAAGTGAGGTATTTTTTATGTTAGGGCAGATAATTCTGCAAATCGTTCTTATTGCATTAAACGCTGTTTTCGCCTGTGCGGAAATCGCAGTAATTCAGGCAAATCCTGCAAAAATCGACAAATTAGCCGAGGAGGGCAATAAAAAGGCTAAAAAGCTTCAGAAGCTGTCGGATAATCCAACGAAATTTTTAGCAACAATTCAGGTGGCAATTACCTTATCAGGCTTTATCGGTGCGGCTTTTGCTGCCGATAACTTTGCAGATAAGATAATAAATCTTACAAATGCGGCAGGCTTTGAGGAATACAACGGAATTTTAAAGCCTCTGGCAGTTATTGCTGTAACCCTTATTCTCTCATATATTACCCTTGTTTTCGGTGAGCTTGTGCCTAAACGTGCCGCAATGAAAAATCCCGAAAAGCTTGCTATGAATATGTCCGGAATGATTTCAGCTGTACAGAAATTCTTCACTCCCCTTGTGTGGATTCTCAACGCTTCCACAAACGGAGTTCTCCGTCTTATGGGAATTAATCCCCAAACTGAGGAGGAAACCGTCACCGAGGAAGAAATTCTCATGATGTCCGATGCAGGTGCTGAATCAGGTACAATTGACGAGGACGACAACAGAATTATCAAGAATATTTTTGAATTCGATGACCTTACTGCTGAGCAGGTCTGCACTCACCGTACCGATGTTGTAATGCTGTGGGCTGAGGAAGATGTTGAAACATGGGAGAAAACAATTCACCGCACTCGTCACTCACTTTTCCCCATTTGCGGCGAAAGCGTTGATAATATAATCGGTATTCTCAATGCTAAGGATTATTTCCGACTCACCGACAAGAGCCGTGAAAATATTATGAAAAACGCTGTTCGTGAGCCTTATTTCGTCCACGAAACTATGAAAGCCGATGTGCTTTTTGCTCAGATGAAACGCCGTGGTGCACATCATTTTGCTGTGGTAGTTGACGAATACGGCGGAATGACGGGAATTATCACGGTTACTGACCTTGTTGAGGAACTTGTAGGCGAATTTGACGACGATGAAATGAATACTCCCGAACCTGTGCTGAAATCCGTAGGCGAAAACCGCTGGATTGTCCCCGGTATCACGGATTTAGGGGAGGTAAATGAGGCTTTAGGCATAAATCTCCCCACGGAGGAATACGATACTTTCGGCGGATATGTCATTGACGGTCTTGGAGAAATTCCCAAAGACGGTCTGACAGCGGAACTTGACTGTGACGGTTTACATATTGAGGTGCTGAAAATTTATCATCATCGTGTGGAAATTTGCAGGGTAACTCTCAGAGATTAGAAGTTAGAGGCAAGAAATTAGAGGGCATCTCTAAAAAAAGGACGGCAGATGTGAATTTCTACCGTCTTTTTTGTATGCTGATATTTTTTCTAACCTCTAACGACTAAACAAAAATCTCCTCATAATCCTCACGGATAAAACGGTGGTACATTGCGTGACAGCCACCGTTCATACACGGCTCTGCGGTCAGACAATAGTAATACTCATCGGGAGTTTCATCGGGAAAATAGGCAAGTAAATCAAACTCGCCGCTGTCGATTTCCTCAACTGCAACATTTGCGGAAAAATGACGGAATACAGCCATTACCTGCTCCAAAGAAGCGTGATTTCTGACTTTCTCCACAAGCTCTCCGAGAAATTCATATCCGTCAAGACTGTTGACATAAGCCGTACCCTCAACAGGAATTGTTATACACACGCCATTTTTTATTCTGCTGAAAGAAAGCTTGCCCAGCTTAGCTTCGGCATATTGGGAAAATGCCTGTAATACGTCATCTGTTGCCTCATCTTCCAAGAGATGTTTCAGCGAAGATGACATATAATTAAGGCTCATAGGACGATTTTCAAAGCCCAGTTTCAGCTGTGCTTCCTTAATATTATCAATGAGATTTTTTTCAAGACGTTTAAAATTCATAATTTCCTCCAACTGATAAATATAAATTATTATAACATTTCTTGAAGAAAATTACAAGTGAAAAATCTAAAAATATGTTTACAAATGTCGAATTTTATGATATAATGTTTATATCATCAATATGGAGGACATAAAATGAAACTCAATAAGCTTAATCTATTCAAGGCAATCACACTTTTAGAGGGATTTGTCATTGTGGGACTTGCCGTTTCTACAGGCATTTTCGCCTCAAAATATAACGCAACCGTTCCTGCAAATGCAGATTCAAATATAAGAATTCGCCCATATATCGACAAAGAGGAAACCTTTTACCAGCTCAACGGCGAAAAAATCCTCGTACATAACAGCACTATGGGTGAAACTTTTATTCCTGTTTTTGCAGATATTCCCAAAAGTCCCATTGAACCGTCTGAAATCGTCAAGGACGGCAAGGGATTTGTGAAATATACGGGAAATGACGGACTTCAATCGAAAATCGGCATTGATGTTTCCGAATATCAGGGAGTTATCAACTGGGAACAGGTGAAAAACGCAGGTGTGGAATTCGCCATAATCCGTGCAGGATACCGCACATACGGCGGCGGACTTATCACCCTTGACAACAGCCTTATTACAAATATTGACGGGGCAGCTGCCGCAGGAATTGACGTGGGAGTTTACTTTTTCTCACAGGCGATTACCCCCGAAGAAGCCATTGAGGAGGCTGACACCGTTCTCAATGCCGTTGCAGGCAGAAATATTACATATCCCATAGTTTTCGACTGGGAGATTATTTACGACGATACCGCACGTACCGACACAATGACCGTTGAGGGATTGGCGGATTGCTGTGTGGCTTTCTGCGAGCGTGTGAAATCCGCAGGCTATACCCCTATGGTGTATCAGAATGCGTCAACTGCAACATATAAGCTGGATTTGCCACGAATTAAGGATTATGACTTCTGGCTTGCTGAGTATACGGATTTCCCCACTTTCTATTATGAATACGATATGTGGCAGTATACCTCCGAGGGCAAAATCCCCGGAATTGAGGGAAATGTGGATATAAATATCAGTTTCAAGGACTATGCAAAATAAATCAGCATTAAGCGGCAGATTGATTTCTGCCGCTTATTTTTGTGCAGGTTCCCTTGAACATATTGAAACTATTACGGATTTTTCCGCAAAATCAGCCTTGCAAGAGCAGCTGCGTCCTCCTCACGGCTGAATATGGAGGGCGAAAATCGAACTGTGCCATTTTTTGTGCCAAGTGCCGAATGTGCCATAGCCGCACAATGATAGCCTGCACGGAGGCAAAATCCCTCCAACCCCAGCTCCTCTGCAACTCTTTCCGAGGGTTTGCCCTCAACGGAAAAGGACACAATAGGCACATATTCAACATTTTTTTGCCGATATATGGTGATTTTCGGACTTTTTTCAAGCTCCGAAACAAATCTTCGGCATATCCTGTCCTCATGGCTGAAAATCCTCTCAATGCCGATTTTTCGGACAAATTCCATACCCGCTTTCATTGACATAATCCCCACAGTTCCCACCGTTCCGCTTTCCAGGGCTTCGGGGAGCAGCGTCGGCTGTTCAAGCAGGTGCGAACCGCTGCCCGTTCCCCCCTGAATAATAGGGGAAATGTGGAATTTTCCGTCACTTATGAGCATACCTGTGCCTGTAATTCCATACAAACCCTTATGCCCTGCGGTACAGATTATGTTAATTCCCTGCGAAAGCTTCAAATCAACAATTCCCGATGCCTGTGCCGCATCAACAATAAAGGCTATATTACGTGATTTACACAGTCTGCCGATTTCCTCCACAGGCATAATCTGACCTGTGACATTACTTGCAGCTGTGCAGACAATCGCCTTTGTGTCACTTCGTATCAGCTTGCGGAAACTTTCAACAGTTTTTTCCTTTTCGGGAAATATTTCTGCTGCCGAAAGTCTGATTTTTCCCGATTTTGCAAGCTCCGAGGCAGGTCGTGCAACAGAGTTATGCTCCATTCCGCCAATTATTAAATGACCGCCGTTTTTCATAATTCCCTGTATCGCCATATTGAGAGCATAGGTACAATTCAGGGTAAATACCACATTTTCAGGCTCTGCCCCGAAAAAATCCGCAGCTGTTTCACGGGCGGAATAGACCATTTCCGAGGTTTTCATTCCGAGAGGGTGACCGCCTCTGCCCGGACTTGTAAGCTGTTCCATAGCTGCTGCCACCGCTTTTTTCACCGCTACAGGCTTCGGAAAGGTAGTGGCTGCATTGTCAAAATTCACAATCAAGAAGATTCCTCCTCTCGCAGGCTGTATGGGATTTTGTACCTGTTCAGAAGCTTTGGTATATCGGGATTTTTCTCCGTGTACAGGTCATATCCGCACTCCTTTTCACGTCGTTTCAGTTCACAGCTATAGCCGAAAGAAACAAGCAGTCTGACAGCTTTCTGTGCGTAGGTGTAGGAGGGCATCTGTAAAATATATTTCATACAAATCATTCCTTATAATATAATGACAGCATAATTGCTGATGTATTATAATATGATTTTAAATGGTTCGGTGTGTTTGATTTTGTAAATCAGCCTGAAATCAGAAAAGCTTGCAATACCATAAAACGGCAAATGTGAACAAATTGAATTAAAAATATAAAATTTTTCGGAAAATGGTAAAAACCTATTGAAATTATCTGAAATTGTGGTACAATATAATATAGGGGAAAATGCTCCTCTGACTAATAAACAGGTTGTGATATAATATGCCTTCATTTCAGGATATGAAATACGCTTTTTTCAGCCTGATGTCTACTATTCAATTCAAGGATATAATAGACCTTCTGGCTCTTACCTACATAATCTATCTCCTGCTGAAACTCGTGCGTGAAACCCGTGCCGCACAGCTTATAAAGGGAATCCTCCTTCTCGTTGCCGCTTATTTCATCAGTAACTTCCTTGACCTTACTGTTATGGAATATATCCTCGGCAATGCCCTTGACGTAGGACTTCTTGCTATGCTCATTCTTTTCCAGCCCGAAATCCGCCGTGCCTTGGAGCAGTTCGGACAGACTCAATTCGGTATCAAAATGATTGGTATCGGCTCACCCTCTGGTGATGCAAAAAGCCGCTGGAATACGGCTATTGAGGCTATCTGCGACTCCTGCGTGGAGCTTTCCGCAAGCTGTACGGGAGCTTTAATTGTAATTGAAAGAAAAACCCGCCTCGGTGAGCAGATTGAAACAGGAACTCTTATGAATGCCCTCCCCAGCAAGGAGGTTTTCGGCAATATTTTTTACCCGAAAACACCTCTCCACGACGGTGCAGTTATTATGCGTGACGGTCTTATTCTTGCTGCCGCTTGTTTCCTGCCACGTCCAAAAAGTGACCTTGCCATTGACAAAAGTCTTGGCTCTCGTCATCGTGCCGCTATCGGTATGAGTGAAAATTCCGACGCTGTTGTTATTGCCGTTTCCGAGGAAACAGGTCAGATTTCTCTTGCCATAAACGGTGTTCTCACCCGTGATTATACACGTATGAAGCTTAAATATGCCCTCGAAAAGGAAATATTCTACGAGGACCCCGATTATGATAAGTCAAACAAGAAAGGAATTTCCTCTATTATCGGAAGGAGGAAGAAAAAGTGAAAATTCTCGAAAAATTAAGGGAAAAGTATATGTCAAGCAATATTTTTCTCCTTATTATTGCGGTAATCATCGCTATAATGCTTTGGTTTGCCATATCTCTCACCCGATATCCCTCTGTGCAGAAAACAATTCACAATATCCCTGTAACTGTGGATATTTCAGGTTCTGCCGCCAGTCAGAACGGACTGAATGTTATCTCCTGCGATGTCAAGGAGGTAAGAGTGGAGCTTCTCGGCAGCCGTACACAGATAGGCTACCTCACAAATGAAACCCTTACCGCTTATTTTGATGCGGATTCTGTTTCAACTACGGGAACAAAAAAGCTTGCATTGAAAATCAAAAATATCAACGGCGACAGCAATATAAATTATGAGATAAAATCAGTTTATCCCTCAAAGGCAACTGTAGTTTTTGATAAAATGGATACAAGGGAATTCGATGTAGTTCCACGAACTCCCAATGTAAAAATCATTGAGGGAAAGGTGAAAAATCCCGATGAATACGTATGTATCCCCTCTCAAATCAGCATTACAGGCCCGTCGGCAAAGCTTGATATGATTGATAAGGTCTATGCCGTTTCCAATAAGGAAATGACTCTTGATACCTCATATGTTCTAAGCGGTGCGGAATTGCAGCTTTATACCGCTGACAATGTGCTTATTGACCCCTCATCATTGAACAGCAGTACATCGAATTTCGACATCAATATTGCTGTACGTACACAGAAAAAAGTCGGTCTGAAAGCTGCTATTACATCAGCTCCCGAAAATTTCAACACGGATATAATAAAGTTCAAGCTTTCATCTGATTCCCTTACTCTTGCCTGCAACAATAATCAGGTGGAAATTCCCGATACTCTTGAACTGGGATTTATTCCCCTCTATGAAATCAAACCGGGATTTTCACGTACCTTTACAATTGAAAAGCGGCTGGAAAATACTGAACTTATCAACGTATCCGACCTTGAATCCGTTGTGGTTACTCTCGACAATCCCGATTTACAGGAATTGCCCTTGACAATAAACAGCGACCATATTCAGTTCAGCAACTCTCCCGACAGTTCCTATGAGTACGATATTCTCACAAAGCAGATTGATGTGACTGTAGTAGGCCCTGCGGATTCCCTTGCAGAAATTACTGCGGAGGACATAATCGGAGAAGTTAATCTGCTGAATACAAGCATTACAGAGGAACAGTTCAATCAGAACGTGTTGTTCTCCTGTCCCTCCTTTGATGATGTGTGGGTTGCCACAAATTCAAAGGTTACAATTCAGCGGACAAAGGCGGAAAAAGCCACTTCAACCGCAAGATAATAGACAAATACCACTTCACCGTATGGATAAAATCATACGGTGATTTTTTTAGAGGTTCCCTTATAACAATATTTCCGCTATTTCAATAAAATAATGTTGAAAACTCTGTGGAATATGTGGAAAAGTTATAAACTTGATTTTACGCTTTATCATACTATTGACATCTGTCAAGGTTAGGGATATAATAAAACTGTGGAGAAATCCGCACAATAAATTTTTTGAAGAGTAAAAATGTGTTCGTGATGCCTGTATGGGTATCGAGTGCCTGTGGGACGGGGAGTTGTCCATGGGACGAAAGACAAGGTCTGCGGTTCACATTTTGCATCCCGCTTCATAAGACATATGGAAAATAGCCTCTTTTTTCGTGTCCTATGATGTGGAAAAGGAGGATTTTTTATGATTATTTCAAGAACATCAAACACCCCTGCGGAAAATTTAAAGCTTTTCGGCAACACAAGAGTTATGATTATTTCGGCTCTTTTCGTGGCTATGAGCTTCACTCTCGGCAAATTCCTGCAAATTCCAATCGGTGACAGTATCCGCATAAGCCTCGAAAATCTCACAATTCTTATGGCTGGTATTTTCTTCGGTCCATTCGTGGGCGGTGCAGTTGCGGTTACTGCCGATTTAGTGGGCTGTCTGCTGAAAGGATATGCCATAAATCCCATTATTACAATCGGTGCGGCATCTATCGGTATTCTTTCAGGTATGATTTCAACTCACCTCAGAAACAAGAATATGACGCTGAATATCGCCCTTTCTATTGCAGTTTCCCACATTATCGGCTCTATGATAATCAAGTCGGTTGGACTTTACATCTACTTCGGCACTCCCATTCAGGTGCTTGCATGGCGAATTCCCACATACATTATCACAGGTGCGGTTGAATTTCTCATCATCACTCTCCTGTTGAAGAACAGAGGATTTTCCGCACAGCTTAACAAAATCTGCACAAAACGGTGAAAATATGAACGGTTTCGAGTACATTAAAATTGCCGCTGAACGTGGCAGCAAACTGGGGTTGGAGCGTATTACAGAGCTTTGCCAAAAGCTTGGAAATCCCCAGAATAAGACGAAAATAGTCCACATTGCAGGCACTAACGGAAAAGGCTCTTTCGGGGCAATGCTTTCAGCTGTTCTTGCAGAATCAGGCTATAAAATTGGCGGATTTTCCTCCCCTGCCCTTACGGATTTAAACGATAGCTTTCGCATAAACGGCGAAAGTATTACCGATGACGATTTTAATTCTGTTATGGCTGATATTATCCCCATTTGCGAGAATATGGCGGATAAGCCTACGGAATTTGAAGTTCTCACAGCTGCCGCATATGAGCTTTTCAGCCGTAAAAACTGCGATATAGCGTTGATTGAGTGCGGTATGGGCGGTGAAACAGACTCCACAAATGTAGTGGAAAAACCGCTGCTTTCGGTGATTACAAATATCGCCCTTGACCATACGGCATTTTTAGGGAATACCATTGAGGAAATCGCCCGCTGCAAAGCTGGAATTATAAAAAAATCCCGTCCCGTTCTCTATGGCGGCAACAAATCCGCACTTGACACAATCCGCAGTATATCGCAAAAAAACGGCTCACAACTCACTATTACAGATAGTGACCGTGTAACCGTTCTTGAAAGTGATATTAATGGTGTGGTTTACAGCGATAAAGTGTTCGGCAGGCTCACTTCTCCGCTTATCGGCACATATCAGAGGAGCAACCTTGCCAATGTGCTGACGGCAGTTGAAATTCTGCGGAACGAGGGTATGAACATCTCGGAAAATGCCGTAAAATCGGGAATTTCCAAGGCTGTATGGCAGGGACGTTTCGAGGTTGTAAGCCGAAATCCACTTGTGATTTATGACGGAGCCCACAATCCCGACGGCATAATTCAGGCGGCTGAAAGTATCAGCACCTATATCAGCGGAAAAATCGCCCTTTTAATCGGTGTAATGGCTGATAAGGAATACGGACTTTACCCCGAAATACTGGGAAAATTCATTGATAAGGCATTTGCGGTAATCCCCGATAATCCACGCTCCCTTGACAGCGAAATTCTCGCCCGTGCTTTTACGGAAAAGGGCATTGACGCTATATCCTGCGGCTCGGTGGAAAACGGACTGCAACAGGCGTTGGAATACGCAAAAAGCCGCAATATACCGTTGATTGCTCTCGGCTCCCTCTATATGTATAACGAGTTCAGAAAATGCTACGCATTTTCAAATATTAGCGATTAAAAGAGGCTGCCTTTGGCAGTCCGCAAACGTAATACAGGCAATTTCGGGCGGTGAAAAACCGCCCTTATTTTTTGCTCCAAGAAAATGCGGCAGAATCAAATCCGCCGCATCAATAGTTATTTCTTATACCAATCCCTAAAATGTTAGTAGACAAAGATGATGAGCAGAAATGCTGTATGTCAAGGCGGACGACGAAAGCATACTGTCGTATGGTGAGGAAGTCCAACGATGACAGACAGTATTTATGCCATTAGATTTGTCTACTGTTGTTTTAGGGATTGGTATGAGTTTTCTTTGCCTTGCTTTCGGGATTTATTGTACTGCATCCTGCAATTGCCCAGAAAATCGGGGTAAATGCCGTACTGCTGCAACATATGATAAACAATAATCCGCCCATTACTGTTATAAGCACAAGTCCCAATGTCAGCTTGTTTTTTGTTTTTCTGTAATTGAGAACACCTGCCGCAAATGCTCCGATAATTGATACTGCAAAGGCTATAGCTGAGGGAATTCCCCTTGTAGCCGCTGTATTCAGATACTCGTTGTACATTCTGTCAAATGTTCCCTTGTTTAAACCTGCTATGTCCTCAACGTAAACAGCGTCAGCTTCCATTAATCCGAAATTGTAAAGCTGAGGATATACAAGCTGATCAGGGCCTGTTCCCACAAGACCGTATTTGCTTATCAGGTCATTTGTTTTACGTGACATATAATAATACACATCTGCTGTATTGTCAATATCAACAAGATTTGAGTCAGCCTCACCGCTGGCATTAAGTCGCATATAGCTGTCGGCAAACCACAATATTCTGCCGTCATAAAGGCGATAGCTGTCAATATTTCCGATAACTCCGCAATTTACAATTACCACCGCTGCCGCCGCAGGAACGATAATTCCCAAAACGCTCAGAAGATTTTTCTTAGGAGCTTTAGCAGCAAGAAGTATTATAATTCCAGCCACAGCTGCAAGAGCTGTTCCGCATATTCCAACGAGGGAATAAGTAAACATATTCACAAAAGAGAAAAGACATATTGAAACAACGCAAATGACTTTCGATTTTTTGCCCTCAAAGAAAATCAAACCGCAAATCGCTGCCACAATGGAAATACTAAGCACCATTGCAAGGAAAATCGGTGACTGTGAAAAACCCGATGCCGCATTGATTTCAATTTTAAGAGAAACTTTTGAAAAGTCGCTGATTTCTCCTGTAAAAATCTGCACAATACCCACAAAAGAATTAAGCAGACCATTTGCAATAACTCCCCATAGGAGGTCCTTACGTGCCTTTTCCGTCTTAATACATGACGCTGTGAGGAAAATGCAGCCGTAGAACATTATCGCCAGCACGCCCTCGCCTCTGCCCGGATAGCCGTTGATTGATATGAGAACATCATAGGAATTCACCATTGAGATAATTGCCCACAATAGAGAAAATCCCATTGCAGCGGCAGGAACAGCAATCTTCTTGCTGACGTATTTTTTAATTCCGCCAATGAGGGCAAGTATCATACACAATACTCCGCCCACTGTTACACCAACCGAGGAAAGGCTGTACATCTTAATTCCGCTTAAAACGGGAATTGCCGTTGTAAGGGACGAAAGCAATATTGTTGCAGCCAATCCCCTTGAGGCAAGCTTTGAATATTGCTCCTCAGTTAAATTTAAAATGAAATTTGATTTTTCTGTTGTGTTGAATAGCTGCTTTGCCATTTTTTATTCCTCCTTAAAAAAACTGCGGATGCCTTGACATCCGCAGCGATTCTTTAAGCAGCACCGCACATTTTCTGTGCCGATCCGCCTTATTTTGCGTAATCTGTAACTCTGCTCTCTCTGATGAGGTTAACCTTGATCTGTCCGGGATAATCCATTTCAGCCTCAATCTGCTGTGCAATCTGTCTTGCAACAAGCACCATTTTCTCATCGTTGATAACTTCGGGAACAACCATAATTCTGACTTCTCTGCCTGCCTGTACTGCAAAGCATTTTTCAACGCCGTTGTATGAAGTACAGATTTCTTCAAGCTTCTGAAGTCGCTTGATGTAACTCTCGTAGTTTTCGCTTCTTGCGGCAGGTCTTGCAGCGGATATTGCGTCAGCTGCCTGAACGATACAAGCGATAACCGTCTTAGGTTCAACATCGTTATGGTGTGCCTCTACAGCGTGAATAACTACTGCATTCTCGTTGTACTTCTTACATACATCAACACCAATCTGAACGTGTGATCCCTCGATTTCGGAAGTAAGAGCCTTACCGATATCGTGGAGAAGTCCCGCACGTCTTGCCATATTAGCGTCAACTCCCAACTCAGCTGCAAGAACTCCGCAGAGCTTAGCAACTTCAATTGAGTGGTCGAGAACATTCTGTCTGTAGCTTGTACGGAATTTAAGTCTACCCAGAAGCTTGATAAGCTCATGGTTAATTCCGTGAACATTAGTTTCAATTACAGCTCTTTCACCCTCCTGCTTGATGCGGTACTCAACCTCACGGCGAGCCTTATCAACCATTTCCTCAATGCGTGCAGGGTGAATTCTTCCGTCAGCAATAAGCTTTTCAAGTGCGATTCTTGCCACCTCACGGCGAATCTGATCGAAGCATGAAAGTGTAATTGCCTCAGGTGTGTCGTCAATGATAAGGTCAACTCCTGTAAGAGTTTCGAGGGTTCTGATATTTCTTCCCTCACGACCGATAATACGTCCCTTCATTTCGTCATTGGGCAGAGGAACAACGGAAACTGCCGCCTCCGAAACCTGATCTGCCGCAACCTTTGCGATGGCAAGAGAAATCTGACTTCTTGCCTTTTCGTTGCATTCATCCTTGAGCTGCTGCTCATAAGCTGCGATTTTGACAGCCTTTTCGTGAACAAGGTCGTCCTCCAGCTTGGACAGTATGTACTCCTTAGCCTGATCTTTTGTGAATTCTGAAATACGCTCTAAAACGTCCATTTCGGATTTCTTGATCTGCTCTGCTTCCTTGAGTTTTTCGTCAGCACTCTTAATTTTCTGATTGAGAGTTTCTTCCTTCTTTTCAAGGTTATCAGTTTTCTTGTCGAGATTTTCTTCTTTCTGCTGCATACGTCTTTCCTGACGTGACAGCTCAGCTCTGCGATCCTTGATTTCCTTATCAGCCTCGCTGCGGAGCTTGTGAATTTCGTCCTTAGCCTCAACAAGTGCGCTCTTTTTCTTTGCATCTGCGTCCTTTTCAGCATCAGCGACAATACGCTCAGCCTGTTTCTCAGCAGAGCCAACCATAGCTTCTGCATCACGCTTACGCTGTTCTACGCCTGCCGCAACGCCTTTTTTGTAGGACATAAATCCGCCGCCGGCAAAGCCTGCAATAAGAGCGATAAGTATAAGCACAATAGCAATAACGGGATCCATACAGTGCATTACCTCCTTTAAGCAATATTATTTGTATCATATAACACATACTGCCTCGGGCGGTTAATGCCGCATCATTTTATTCATTTGCTAAACATATATAGTGACAGGGACACCCCTGAAAAAGCCGGACAAACGTCCGTATTTGTTATATATCTCATACAGATTCCAATAAAACAAAGATAAATCCGACATAAGCCCTTCATTTATCAGCGTCAGAACCCCCGATAAACAGCTTTTTTCTGCCGTTTTTGCCCGTATATTTATCCGAAATCGGTATTATCCGCAATCTCCCGACTGCGAAATGATTTAAAACAAAGCTGCATTACTGCCTGAAAGCAATATTTCTGCAAAATACAACATATTCATTATACACTTTTTTGAGGCTTCTGTCAATAGATTTCTGACGAATTATTACAAAACAGTAAAATTTAATTTTGTTAACTTTACCGTAAATTTCAAAAAGTGTGTTCACAGGGGAATAAAATATACTTCTATATTATAAATAATTGTGCAAAGTAACAGTTATTCTTCTTATTTTATTAAAAAAGGTTGAATTTTTCTCACCGCTGTGCTATAATAAAGCTAATAGGCTTTTTTCGCATTTACCACCAAAAAGCCGCTATTCTTGGCACGACTGTATGCCGTAAATACAGTCCCTTTCACGGACAGGAGTGACCTATGTTCAACCCAAATTTATTTCAGATTCTCGATGTTACAAAGCCTGAAAATCCAAACCTTTTCCCATTCCCTTTTGAACTTCATATAGGATTTTCAATTGTTGCATTTTTATTTTTTATGTTAAGATTTCTCTTTGATAAACGACCATATCAGTTTATTCTCGCCCTTGCAATCCCATTTTCAATGACTCTTTGGCTGTCTGAAAATAAAGTGTGGTTCTACACCGTGGGAGCAATTGAATTCGGCTTGCTGCTTATCGCTTTCATTTCCGATTTGATTTACAAGGCAAAGCACCCCGAACTGAAAGAAAAAGAAGAAAACAGCAAAAAGGAAAAGGCTGAATAATTATGAAAATTGTTATTCTCGACTGGTCAACAATGTGTGCCGCTGACGACCTCTCCCCCGATGTTTTCAGGGAATTCGGCGATGTGGACGTGTACCCCCTCACTTCTCCCGAAGATGTGGTTTCACGTATCGGCAATGCTGAAATCGTCCTCTGCAACAAGGTGCTTATCACAAAAGAGGTAATCGACAGCTGCCCCAATTTGCGGTATATCGGACTTTTTGCCACAGGTTTCAACAATATTGATGTTGAATATGCCGCTGAAAAGGGAATTACCGTGTGCAATGCAGGTCAGTATTCCACAAATGCCGTTGCACAGCAGGTTTTCGCCTATATTCTGGACTATTGCAGCCGCATTCGTGACTATGATAATTCCGTAAAAAACGGCGATTGGGAAACTTCCCCCTGCTTTTCATATTTCCCCATTCCCATTGCGGAAATGTGCGGAAAAACCCTGTCTATCGCAGGTTTCGGCTCAATCGGCAAGCGTGTGGCGGAACTCGGCTCGGCTTTCGGTATGAAAATTCTTGTAACTACAAGAACTGCTCCCGTAAACTGCCCCTATGAGGTGTGCGATATGGATACAGCAGTTAAAAATGCCGATTTTCTCACATTCCATTGCCCTCTTACCGATAAGACTAAGGGTATGGTAAATGCCGAATTACTGGGGAAAATGAAGAATTCAGCCGTACTTATCAACACTTCCCGTGGACCTGTTGTAAACGAAGCTGACCTTACAGAGGCTCTCAACAGCGGTAAAATTGCCGCCGCATATCTGGACGTTCTGGAGAAAGAGCCTATGTCCTCGGATACTCCCCTTAAAAATGCGAAAAACTGCGTTATTACGCCGCATACGGCATGGGCGGCATACGAAACAAGAGTTCGTCTGCTGAATATCGTATGCGAAAATATCCGCTGCTGGCTCAATGATAAGCCGCAAAATAAAGTTAATTAATTCAAGGAAATGATAATAATGAGAAACAATTCCGATAAAAAAAGAATAGTCATTAAACTCGGCACTTCAACTCTTGCCCATAGCACAGGCAAGCTGAATATCCGCCGTATGACCAATCTTGTCCGTGTAATCTCCGACCTCCACAATTCAGGCAAGGAGATTATTCTCGTGTCATCAGGTGCTGTGGGACTTGGCACAGGCAAACTCGGACTCCCCTCAAAGCCAAAGGAAACTAAAATGAAGCAGGCTGTTGCCGCTGTTGGTCAATGCGAACTTATGCATATTTATGACGATATGTTCGAAAAATACAGCGTAACTGTGGGACAAATTCTCCTTACAAAGGCGATTATCAACAATCCCACCCATTGCGAAAACTTCAAAAATACCGTGGAATCCCTCGTAAGTATGGGCGTAATCCCAATCGTTAACGAGAACGACTCCATTTCAATTGACGAGCTGGAGCTTGAAATCGGCGAAAACGACTCTCTTTCGGCTCTCGTTGCATCACTTTCATCTGCGGATTTGCTCCTTATCCTGTCGGATATTGACGGACTTTACGACTGCGACCCTCGAACAAATCCCAATGCAAAGCCAATTACCTACGTTGAGGAAATTACTGCCGAAATCGAAAACGCTGCCGGCGGTGCAGGCTCAAAGCTTGGCACAGGCGGTATGTCAACTAAGATAAATGCCGCTAAAATTGCCACAGAAGCAGGAATTGATATGGTAATTATGAACGGAAAAGACCCCGAACTTTTGTACGATTTGTTTGAAAACAAGGAAATCGGCACATTATTTAAGGCAAAATGAAGATACGTATAGACTTAAATGACCGACTTTTACTTGAAAATGAGGTTATAAAAGCAATAACCGCTGACGGAGAACAGAAATTCCACATCTCCGAAGTAAAAATGGCTTTGATTATTACTACCGACTTAGGTCCGTTTTACGACGATATGGGACTTGCGTTGCATATCGACAAGGAAACAGCTATATTTATTATGTCAAGTCACCCTGATTATCAGACATTTTTGTTTGACCAATTTGGAAAATCGGTTAAAATTGACTATGACAAAATCATTGAAGCTTCAACTTGTACAGAAAATAAAATTTTTGAAATATATAAGAAAGAGGTGTAAAATATGAGCTACACACTTGAATTAGGAAAAAAGGCTAAGGCAGCTGAACCTGTTATCGCTTCTGCCTCTACCAACCTGAAAAATGAGGCTCTCGCCGCAATTTCAAAGGCTCTTATTGAAAATACTGCCCTTATTATGGCAGAAAACGAAAAGGACCTTATTGCCGCAAAGGAAAATAATATGTCTGCGGCTATGCAGGACCGCCTTAAACTGGACGAAAACCGCATTGCAGGCATTGCAAAGGGCGTTGATGAAATTATTGCCCTCAATGACCCAATCGGTCAGGTAATTGACGGATTTAACCGCCCCAACGGTCTGCGAATCACTAAAAACCGTGTGCCTATGGGTGTTATCGGAATTATTTTTGAATCCCGTCCAAATGTAACTGTAGACGCTGCCGCACTCTGCCTTAAAGCAGGTAACTGCGTTATCCTCAAAGGCGGAAAAGAGGCTATAAACTCAAATATCGTCCTCGGCAAGATTATGCGTGAGGCACTTGAAGCCTGCGGTCTGCCTGCTGATATTATTCAGGTTGTGGAAAATACTTCCCGTGAAACTACCAACGAGCTTATGAAGCTTAACGGCTATGTTGATGTGCTTATCCCCCGTGGAAGTGCAAGACTTATTCAGGCTGTTGTGACAACTGCAACTGTTCCCGTTATCGAAACAGGTGCAGGAAACTGCCACGTTTACGTTGACTCCTCCGCTGAAATGGATATGGCGGTTGACATTACCGACAACGCTAAAACCCAGCGTCCTTCCGTGTGCAACGCTATCGAATCCCTCCTTGTTCATAAGGATGTGGCTGAAACTTTCCTCCCACTCATTGCGGAGCGTTTCAAATCCCACAGCGTTAAGATTTACGGTTGCGATAAGACAATCGACATTCTCGGCAATTCCGTTGAAAAAGCAACTGAAACTGAATATGCTACAGAATTCAACGATTTCACAATAGCTGTCAAAGTTGTGGAAAATATCGACGAGGCAATTGCTCATATCCGCAAATACAGCACTCGTCACTCTGAATGTATCGTGACTAAATCCCTTGATGCGGCACGTAAATTCCAGAATGAAGTTGATGCGGCGGCTGTTTATGTCAACGCTTCAACACGTTTCACAGACGGCGGAGAGTTCGGTTTCGGTGCAGAAATCGGAATTTCCACACAGAAACTCCATGCAAGAGGTCCAATGGGACTTACAGAGCTTACAACTGTTAAATACCTTATTGACGGAAACGGTCAGATAAGATAATTTGAGATAATAAAATAAAAAAGTAACAATAATTTGTTTGATTTTTTAAGGAGATATATATGGCTATCAGAAAAGACCTTGACGATATGCTTAATAATCTGAAAGACGGCAAACCTCTCGAACAGCCGTCAGATACAAATGTTCAGGCGAATGAACCCGTTCAGCAGGATGAATTCAAAAATGTGTCCGTGGATGACCTGCTCACCTCACTTTTAGGTGAGCCTTCAAGCGAATCCGCACAGGCAGATGCTCCCGCTGAGCCAATCGTCAAACCTAAGAGAAAGAAAATCGTCATTTCTCACGAATTGCCCGACTATGAAGCAATCAGACAGCAGTCACTCCGTGAGGACGCTGAACGTGCAGAAGCTGAAAAGAAAGCTGAAAGAGAGCGTCTGAAAGCTGAACGTGAGGCGGAAATGGCACGTATTCAGGCGGAGAAAAAGGCGGCAGAAGATGCCGAAAAGGCTCGCATTGAGGCTGAACGTAAAGCCGCCGCTGAGGCTGCCGAAAAGGCACGTATTGAGGCTGAGCGTAAAGCCGCTGAGGCTGCCGAAAAGGCACGTATTGAGGCTGAGCGTAAAGCCGCTGCTGAGGCTGCCGAAAAGGCTCGCATTGAGGCTGAACGTAAAGCTGCTGAGGCTGCCGAAAAGGCTCGCATTGAGGCTGAGCGTAAAGCCGCTGAGGCTGCTGAAAAGGCTCGCATTGAGGCTGAGCGTAAAGCTGCTGAGGCTGAAAAAATTTCAGTTCCCATTGACGAAAACGAAATCCCACATTCCGACAACGACAGCATAATTGCTGACGCTGTTGCCGCTGTTTCAACTGATGAAAATACCATTGATGAGGCTGAGGAAATCGAGGCTGAATTCAAGGAACTGCTTGAAAATGAAAACGGTTTCAGATTTTTCAAGAATAAGCCTAAAAAGGAAATCCCTCCCAAGCCTGTTGATACCGATGAAAAATCACAGGGCGTTGCAGGAGTTCTCCACAATATTCTTGACGAAAATCCTGACGACATTATGAATAGTCAGAAATATTTCGCTGACTCCGAAACTGAGCCTAAAAAGGGCAGATTCAAGAAGTTTTTCTATGCGTCTTTCGGCGTAATTTTCGCACTTTTAGCCTGTATCGGTCTTGTTACCGTTATTGCTAAATCAATTTCATATTTCAACAGCTACACATCGGGAGAAACTAAAAAAGAGGGCTTTGAAGATATCCTCTACCCCGTTGTTATTATGGACATTGAGTCGTTCAATGCCCCCACAGAGCTGCCCTCTGAGCAGGTTCTCACAGCTGCTATATGGTCAATGATTCTCGCTGATGACGTGACATTGCAGTACGAAAAGACCTTTGACGTTGTGAAAATCCCTGCGGCTGACGTTGAATCCTACGCTGTTAAGCTTTTTGGCGAAAATCTCCCTGAGCTTACACATACAACCGTAGGCCCTGCTGAATCCCGTTTCTACTACAACGAGGAAACAAAGTCCTACAACGTGCCAATCGCTCCCGTAACTTACACATACGCTCCAAAAATCAAGGAAGCTACAAAGAACGGCAACGAATACAAGGTTACAGTCGATTATATTGACGAGTTACCCTCTTGGCTCCCTGAAACATCTTCAAAATCCGTTCAGTTCACTCTCGTTGAAGTAAACGGCGAATATCAGATTAAGTCAATGAATATTATCTCCCAAAGCAAGAATTCACTCTAAAATAATCGGCATTCGGAGCAATTCCGAGTGCCGAAAAATTTTTTTCGAAAAATTTTCAAAAATGTATGTGCTAAAATGAGATGAACCATCATAAAAAAAGAAGAAATTCCAACCGAGATATGGTATAATAAGTTTACCACAACCAAATAACCAACTCGGAGGAATTTCTGTATGAATATTATAACACAAGAAG
>JAFSBM010000120.1 GCA_017437285.1 Ruminococcus sp.
CCAAAAAGACGAAAGCAGAAAGGAAATTTATCAAGGAAGAAAAATGCAGGAATGCTACCGCATTTCAAGTTTTTCTGACGAAGAGAAATTTTCTTTATGCCGAGTATTTGACGGCAAGGTTTAGTTGGTGGAGCAATATTATAATAAATGCCTCAATGTCCTTTTTTCGGGCATCCCACAGATGCCCTTTATTCAATCACAGGCAAATCAGCTGCTGAATAAAGCTTAGCGTCAACTTTTTGTATTGTAATAGCATCGGAAATGAGAATTCCGTCACCTCTGTTGCATACATCTGCATTTATAGCACCCTGCTCCGAAAGTGCGTATTTATCCTTATTTGAGATAGCCTGGAAAATTGCTGTTGCATCGGCTATTGTCAAACTTCCGTCACAGTTTGCATCGCCATAATTTATCTTGCTTATCGGAATAGTCGTGGTAATCGGTTTCGTGGTAGCAGGCTTGGTTGTTGTAGTTTTGGGTTTAGTTGTAGTGGTAGCAGGCTTTGTTGTAGTGGTTTTAGGTTTTGTTGTAGTGGTAGTGGCAGGCTTGGTTGTGGTAGTTTTAGGTTTCGTTGTGGTAGTAGTGGCAGGCTTGGTTGTTGTAGTTTTAGGTTTCGTTGTAGTGGTGGTAGCAGGCTTTGTTGTTGTAGTTTTAGGTTTAGTTGTGGTAGTAGTGGCAGGCTTGGTTGTTGTAGTTTTGGGTTTAGTTGTTGTGGTGGTAGTAGGCTTGGTTGTGGTAGTAGTTACAGACGTTTCTGATTGCAATTTATTGATATCCACATTGTACCATATAATTGAACTTGTAGCTTCATCTCCTACCGCCCACGTCAGAACATTATCCTGCACAATAGGCTGAATTGATGTATTTGAAAGACGAGCGTCTTGAATAGCTGTCTGATTTCGGAGAATATTTCCGCATTCATCAAGAATAACATACTGAATACTGTCAAATTTTCCGTCCACAAGCTTTTCCCAGAGAATACAATATGAACCGTCATTGAGAGTTACAGCCTTGACATTTCCGGCTGTTTCAGATTTATTGCACTCCGTCAGCCATATTATATTTCTATCCGCAACTTCACCTGTTGCCTCATCAATTCGCTCAACACCCTCACAATCGGCACTTGCTGAATCAATCAGAGACTTATCAACAATTCTGACGAAAACATCATAATTTCCTGTAGCTAATCCTGAATCGGCATAATTTCCCGATGTGTAGTGACGCTCCGACTTTCCTGTAACAGCATATGTTGATTTGCTTGCGGCAATTCCGCCCATATGCAAATGGGTAGCATTTTTATGAGAGCCTGCTTCTCCATACTGACCGCTTGAACTGAAACACAAGGTTTCACTTGATGCAGAATCATAAAATTTCGTGAGATTGATTCCACGCTCATAGCAATCTCCTCGTTCAATTGCCGCAAAACCATATCCATCGGGAATCATACTTACACCGAAACTGTGACTGACATTATTCTTTTTGAAATAGATTTCTTTCATTGTTTCAGCGTCAATTGAAATAAATCCCGAACCCTGATGATGATTTCCGTCACCCGAATATTTGAAAGTCCATTCGGTATTATAAAGCACACCGACAACACCATTATTGTAATCAATATTGACATTTCCCGAATCAAAAATAAATTGTGCGTCAGTGTAATCAACGGTAAAACCACATTCGCCAATAAGCGTTCCGTTCATATCGTATTTTGAAATTACAATATTTTTTTCTTGCAGGGATTCATCAATCACCTCATCGGAAATTTGCTTTCCCCACATTATATAAATACAGTCGTCATCGCCAATTGCAGCTGCACCAAATGTATAACCCATATTTATAATTTGCAGGATTTCTGATTTTTCATTTTCGGGAATTAATATTAAACCGTTAGTTCCGCCGTATGCTGCATATTTATCCCCCGATTTACTGCAAACCTCCTGTAAAATGTCAAGAAAACCAAATAAGTAATAACCCGAAAGTTCATCGTGAGTGTCAATAATCGGGAGAGAATCAATTTTTATGGAATGTGAATCGGCAATATTGATTTTATTTTCCTTATTGTCAGAAACGGTATATTCAAGCTTTTTGCGGCGGCGGGTAATATCAAAAGAGTTGCCGCAGCCACGGAATGCTTTTGAACCGATTAAAACATCATTGCAGCCCAACGAAACAGACTTCAGGGAAGTACAGTTATCAAATGCCTTATCGCTGATATATTTCAGAGTATCAGGGAGGATAACAGATGTAAGAGAAGTGCATTTATTAAAGGCATAAGCACCTATTTTAGTAACGCCATTTTCTATTACAATGCTTTTTATATTTTTGTTGTCGTACCATACTGAGGTGTTTGTGTATAATTGGTCAAGCATCTCACCCTCGCCGCTGATTGTAAGAACTCCGTCGCTGTCCAGCGTCCACTTTAGATTTTTATCTACTCCGGTGACACCCGATTTTACAATATCCGCTGCAATAGCATTAATGGGATAAGTTTCAACCGTATTTTTCGGCAATATACCGACATTTGACGTATTGCATAAAGTCAATGCAATTACAGCTGCTGCTGTTTTTTTGAATATTTTCATTTTTAATGTTCCTTTCATATTATTTTTTTATATCACGCATATTAATCAACTACTTTTATACTATCACAAAAAAACAGCTATGTCAATAAAAAATATAAAAGTTTACAATTTCTGCCGCAAATTTTATTGTAGATACACAACAAAATCTTTTGCGTGGTATTGTTTTTTTCATTTAAATATGCTATAATATTATAGATAAGACACTTTCTTTTATAAGGAGGCATTTTAATGAAAAAACAGATTTTCAAACGCTGCACAGCTTTAATTTTAGCTGCTGCCTGCACAGCCGCTTTGATGCCATTTCCCTCGGTCTATGCAGGAAATGTTGAAGAAACTCCCGATTTGCAGCTTCAAACTGTGCTTTTCAAAAATGGCGAGTCCGACCTGTGGACTACGGAAAGCTGGGGCGGAGCAAATATTCTGCCGAATACAAGCTGGCGAACTACCGATATTTCCGATTATTACTACAACGGTCAGCTGTCCTTTGAGGTAAAATCCAATGCGTCTGAGGCTTTGTCGTTCAGAATAGGTCTGACCTCATACTGCCATTCCGAAACAGTAAATATTTACTGGACAGAGCTTGAAAAATACAAGGGGAAAATGATTGCAGGCACAGATTGGACAAGCTACACCCTGTCAATCAAGGAGCTGATTGACGCCTTTCCCGACAGCGGATTTGACCTTTCAAATCTGCGAAAGGTATCTACAGGTGCTGTAAAATCAGGACAATCCGTGACTTTCCGCAATGTAAAAATCACATCTACCGACGATGAAAGACAGTATCCGTTTATCAAGGTCAATCAAGTAGGATACAGCGTAAACGGTGCAAAAACTGCCCGAATCAGCTACTTTGCAAAATTCGGCTCACTTATCGGCAAAACATATGAAATCGTGGACAAAAACAGCGGTAAAACCGTCCTCACAGGTACGCTGGGAGAGGCTGAACTGAATGAGCATCTTTCAGGCGAATCCGTCCATATCATCAACTTTGACCAGCTGAAAACGGCAGGCACATATTTTATCCGTGTGGCTGATACGGGATTTTCGAAAACTGCTCGTTCCCCTTACGATGTTGAACAGGGGCTTGAAACTGATACTCTGATTTCCGCATCCTTCCAAATCGGTGACAATATTTATGACGACCTGCTCAATGATATGATGAAATATTATTACTATCAGCGTCAGGGCATTGACCTTGATGAAAAATATGCAGGAGTTTTTGCCCGTGAAAATCTTCATCCTGCCGATGCTGCGGTGAAAAAATGGTCTGACAGAGATAATTCCAATGCCGAAACCTTTGATATTACACAAGGCTGGTATGATGCAGGCGACTACGGTAAATATACCTCGCCAGGTGCAACATCTGTTGAAAACCTGCTCCTTGCCTATGACCTTTATCCGCAGGTTTTTCAGGATATGAAGCTGAATATTCCCGAAAGTGACACCACTAATGCCGCATATGTTGATGCCCCTGCTTATCTCAGCGAAATCAAATGGGAAATTGATATGCTCCTTAAACTTGAACACGCAAGCAAGGACGGCTCTTTCTACGTTGCGGCGAATTATAATGACGGCACAATTTATCTTGAAGATACCCTTTATCAGTCCTCTGACCACAACTCCCCCGCAGAACAGCGTGACCTCCGTTCACATCTTGCAACATCTGATATGGCGGCAATGCTTGCTCATGCTTATCTGATTTACAAAGATATTCCTGCATATGCGGATTTTGCACAGACCTGCCTTGAAACATCAATCCGTGCATGGAAATGGGTGACAAATTCCGCTAATCCACAGCATCCCTCTATCGGTGCAGCAAACCGTACTTATACATTTACGCAGGAAGAACTTGACCGCAGTATGTACTGGGCGGCAGGCTCAATTTATCGTGCCGCAAAGTCCGCTGATATGGACGCATCGGAATATGAAGATTATCTCATTACAAACTGCGAAAAAGAAAATATCACAAAATGCTTTACAGGTGCATCTCTGGGCTATCATCAGCACGGACGCTCATTGCTTGGATATTTTCATTATCTTTACAAAAATGATGAAGCTGATACAAAAATGACAGAGGTATTCCAAAAGGCGATTTCTTGGCGTAAACGCATACTCGGCTATGACAACTGGGGAACTGACCACCCCGACTGGGGCTACTGGTGGGGTTCAAATATGGTTATTGCCCAATGTGCCACAAGTACTCTCATAAGCAGTATTATTCTTGAAGGCGAGGACGCAATTCCCGCTGAGGTAATTTTATCGGGCGAAAGTGCATTTAATTATATCCTTGGTGTAAATCCCGTATCATTCAGCTATGTTTCGGGACATGGCAATAATTCCGTAGAAAATATATACAGCGGAATTTATTCAAGAGATGCAAAGCTTAATCCCTATCAATGCCCTGACGGCTATGTGACAGAGGGTACAAACCCTGCGGATAACCGACAGCTTTCAAAATTTGACGGCAAATGCTATATGGATAGTGATGCGGAATTTACTACAAATGAAAATACAATTTACGGCAATGCGGCAATGATTTTCCTTACAGCCTCAATTATGTCACGTATTGAATCCGAACAGGTAAAGGGCGATGTAAATGCTGACGGAAAATTCAATATCGCCGATTTAACTTTGATGCAGAAATGGCTTCTCGGCACTCCCGATACTAAGCTTCCCAACTGGAAAGAAGGCGATTTCTGCGAGGATAACCGCCTTGACGTATTCGATTTCTGCATTATGAGAAGTGAATTTCTGAATCAATAAGGATTATTATTGACGTGCAAATTAAGAAACACAGTAAACAAAGCGGCTAAAAGTTTCCTTAGCCGCTTTTTTGCATGGAAGATATTTTATATCACCTTTTTCACAAAAAATTCCTTTCACGAATATTATAAAAAAGCGGTAGGAATACCGCAATTCATGAAAGGAGTTATTTTATGAATCTTAATTTTTATGATGATATAAACGGCATTTTTTCTGCTGAACGCAATGCAGGCTACCGCAGAGCAAATACGGAATCAATGCCGCAGCCTGATTATAACGGTGATATGCCGCCATTTCCGAAAAATACTCCCCTCGCTATGGCTTATGTGCCGTTTCAAAGCTGGGGAGATACCAAATCTGCGGAAGATGCACTTGAATGTGGTACGCTTTTCAGCGACTTGGTTTATCCATTCAAAGGAGGCGGAAACAGATGAACAAGGCTATGCTTATGCAGAAAATCAAGCAGCTGGATTTCACCTTAAAAGAGCTTAATCTGTATCTCGATACTCACCCAAACTGCCGCCGTGCATTGGCTATGTTTCAGAAATACAAGGCTCTCCGTGAAGCAGCTGTAAACGATTATACAAAGAATTTCGGACCTATTGTTCCCGAACAGTCAAACAATCCAACCCATTGGGACTGGATTGACAGCCCTTTTCCATGGGAGGTGTAATATATGTGGCAGTATGAGAAAAAATCATCGTATCTTTGTTATACATAACATAAAACGGCTGTATTCAGCCGTTTTATGTTATGTGGTATTCAATTATAGCTGTATTTATTGTACAAGTTCATTTACCGATTCAGCAAGAAGTGAACGAAAATGTTTATCAGAACTTTTATTTCTTATGGGCATCTCTAAAAACTCGTTTGATTAAAGAAAAAACAGATAGGTATGACAGCTGCAAGGAAACCTTCCACAGGCGTGCTGCCGCACTCAAAGTGAGATCGATGAATTGCCTTATATTTGATATGGGCTGTAAAAAACAGAATAAATCTGTAATTTTGATTCTACGTCTTTACTGTGGCACTTGCAATACCTTAAAATTTATGGTATAATATCAGTAGCAGGAAAGGGGCGTGTACCATATGGGAAAATATGTAAATCCTGATAATAAAGCTTTTCACCGCATTGTTAAAACAGGAAAATATGTCGATAAATCGGGCATGATTGAGTTTACAAATAATATCATCAACGACTTGCGTCCGCTTATTTGTTTCAGCAGACCACGCCGTTTTGGAAAGTCCATTGCGGCACATATGCTGACAGCGTATTACAGTAAGGGCTGTGATTCCAGAGAGATTTTCTCAAAGCTGAAAATTGCAGGGCTGCCCACATTTGAGGATGAACTAAATAAAAATACAGTTATTTATATTGACGTGCAGTGGGCAAATAGTCTTGCAAAGGGACGTGGTTTGGAAAAAGAAATTGTTTCCTTTATGCAAGAGCAAGTTATCGAAGAATTGCTTGAGATTTATCCTAATGAGATTGATGAAGGTGAAACTTCATTAGCAGGTGCATTGTTCAGCATTTATAGTGCTACAGATGAGCAGTTTATCGTCATTATTGACGAGTGGGATTGCTTATTCCGTGAGGCAAAGGATAATCAGTCTTTGCAGGATGATTATGTCAACTTCTTGCGTGGAATGTTCAAAGGTGGAGCAGCTGATGCCTTCATCAAGCTTGCC
>JAFSBM010000121.1 GCA_017437285.1 Ruminococcus sp.
TAGCCTGTGCGGTCTTAACGCTTTTCTGGGTGGTCTTGACCGTGCCTTTGGTAGCGGTTTTGACCGTCTTTCTTGTGCTTCGGGCAGACTGCTTTACGGTCTTTTCGGTCTGTTTCGCTGTCTTAACGGTCTGGGCAGGGGTAGGACGTGCAGTTCCGTGACGGATCTGCACGCCTGCCTGCTCGGACATATTCTGAGCCGCTTTCTTCTCGGCGGCTTTGGCTGCCCGTTTCTGCTTAAAGTCGGCAACCTTATCCTTTGCCTTGACGATATTTTCCTGTGTGGTCTTAACACCTTTCTGACCCTGCTTGTTGAATTGGTGTACGCCCTCCTCGGCAATACGCTCCGTGGCATTTGAATACCTGTCGGCGGCGTATTCCGCAGCGGAGTTTTCATCGGCATAATAGCCCTGTTCCGCCTTATCCTTTGTCTTGGCATAGGCGGCTTTCATACGCTCCGAAGCAATAGCGGCTTTGTCTATGGTCTTAATCGTGCCTTTGACCGCATCTCTGGTTTTAATATCAGCCATAGAAAACCTCCTTTCCTTGAAGCTGTGCGGATATTAGGCAACCTTTTTCGCCACAACAACAAGCCTGCCGTTCTGTACGGAGTATTCGCAGGTGGAGAGCGTGATGAGCCTGTCGCCGTATTCGGCGGTCACGCCTGTATCATACAGGGCAAATTCCTTGCACTTGGCAACATAAGCGTTAAATGCTTCCTCGTCCTTAGCATCTACAAAGTCATAGTAGCGGAAGCCCTCGGAGCTGTACGCCACGGTCTTAAACACGGCTATAATTTCATATTCGCCCTGCTGTGTGAGAGTATCAAACTGAATGGTCTTGTGTTCCTCATAAAAGTTCTTGGATTTGTAATCTTCCAAAGCTCCGAACATCCTGCCGCCCTTGATGTGATGACCGTAAATCACAAGGTTATCACTCTGGGAAATATCACAATTTTCCTGCACATAAGGCGTACCTAAATCGCTGTATTCCTTTTCAAAGTTGCGTTTGAGATAATAGTTAGGATTTTCAACGGTCTGCATTACAGGATAGTTAATGGTCGTGCCGGCTATGGAAAGCCAGCCGACCAGATGCTCATTCTGTAAATACAATTCCTTATAGTGTGCAAGCACATCATCGCCCTCGTTCATGGGAGCATCGTCTGGCAATGTTTCCTCTGGGTTTTCCTGCTCCTGTGCCTGTTCCACGATTTCAGCAATTTCCTCAAAGGCTTCTTCCTGTTCGCTCTCCTTAGCGTAGTGGTCGTAGATGTGGTAGCTACAAAAAGCCGCCGCACCTAACAGGCACACGGTGGCAATAAGGCAGATGATTTTTACATTATTCTTCATAGGCGTTATCCTTTCTTATCTTGCATATTCCGTCTGTTTCTTGGGAACAGAAAGCTCCCTGCAATATTCGGGGTATCTTACTTTGATACCCTCCATAAAGTAGGGAGCATATTCACAACAGAACAGGTCATTAGGCGTGTACTCATCGCCACGCCTGTCCTCGGAGTAACCGTTCCAGAGATTAAAAGCAAGCTGACACACCCGTACCGTGCCGCTTGTCTGCCAACCGCCACGCATACCCTCTGGCTCGATACAGTCCTCTTTGAAATTGAACATTCTACCAATGTTCGCCCTTGTTTCCGCAGAGATACCCATTACATAGAAAAAGGCTCTGTGGTAACAGTCATTGACCTTGCATTTCATCATATTTTCCAGAAAGAAATCACGGTGAGCCGTATCACGGAATTTAATATCAGCCATAAAAGACCTCCTTTCTTAGACCTCTCCAAACTTGGTTGTCATCAGCTTGTAAAGCTCGGTATTGCGTGGGAACTTGTTTACAAACGGAACAAGGGAGCTGCCGACTTTTAGCAAGCCCTGTCCTGCACCGACATTCGTGATATAGCTTAGCTGAAGGTCGGAGATATTAAGGAGCTTGGCAAGCTCAATTCTGTCCGTAGATGCTTGGTTAAGCATAATGATAAACTCGCTGTTTGCAAGCATCGTCCTTGCCGTATGGCTCTGCAAAAGGTCGTCCACATTCTGCGTGATTCCCGTACAGTACGCACCGTATTTACGCACACGCTTCCAGAGAGTAAAGAGGAAGTTTGCAGAGTATTCGTGCTGAAAGAGCAGGTAAATCTCATCAATGAAAATAAAGGTGTTCCTGCCTTTGGCCCTGTTCTGTGTGATGCGGTTTAAGATACTGTCAAGCACCACAAGCATACCGATAGGCTGTAACTGCTTGCCTAAGTCCAGAATGTCATAGCAGATTAGGCGGCTGTGGGTATCCACATTTGTATGCTTGGCAAAGGTGTTCAAGCTGCCGTCCGTAAACAGCTCGATAGCAAGGGCGATTTCCTGTGCTTCTGGCTCGTTCTGCTTTAACAGCTCCTCACGGAAGTCCTGCAAGGTGGGCGGCGTTCCCATATAGTTGCCCTGCTGATAATGGCGGTACACCGAAGCCGTACAACGGTCTATAATGGACTTCTGCTTTGCTCCCAGACTTGTGCCGCCGATGAGCTGTTCGCAGAGGGATAAAATAAACTCCGATTTCAAGATAACGGGGTTAGCACCGTCACCGTAATCGGAGTTCATATCCATAGCATTGATGTGGTTATTGCTTGTAGCGGAAATGTGGATTACCTCGCCCTGCATAGCCTTAACAAGCGGCGAATACTCACGCTCTGGGTCAATGATGATAACATCGGCGTTAGGGTCTGTCAGAATGATGTTCGTCATTTCTTCCTTTGCCGTAAAAGATTTTCCTGCACCAGATACGCCGAGAATAAAGGAATTACCGTTAAGGAGCTGTCTGCGGTTAGCGATAATCATATTTTTACTGATTACATTCTGCCCGTAGTAAACACCGTTTTCGTGGTAGATTTCCTGTACCCTAAAAGGAATGAATACCGCAAGGCTCTCCGTGGTAAGGGTACGCAGGGCATCTATCTTTCTCACACCAAACGGCAGAGCCGTATTCAGCCCGTCCATTTGCTGATATTTCAGCACAGCGAACTGACAAAGGTGCTTTCTGGCAGTAGTGAGCAGGGCTTCCGTGTCGCTGTTAAGCTGTTCCTTGCTGTCTGCGGTATGCACCATTGTCAGCACGGCGAACATCATTCTCTGGTCACGGGTCGTAAGGTCATCAAGGAACTCCTTACTTTCTTTTCGCTGCTGTTCCAAGTCATACGGGATAACGGCAGAAAAATTGTTGTTCTGGTTTTGCTTTCTCTGCCAATTCGTGATATTGGTTTCCACGCCGAGCAGTCGGTTTTCCACCTCTCGCACGGCTTCATCTGTGGGAACGGGGATAATGTCAACGGACAGCATCATATTCCTGTTCAGCTCACAAAGCTCCGCTACCATACTGTCCTTAATATAGGCGGCGTACTCTCTGAGGAAAATCACACGCCCGTATCTGTCGCCCATTTTGAAGCAGTCGCTTTCAAATTCAAAGGTGTCGGGGCAGATAAAATCCTTAAAGTCGTGACCCTTACGCATCGTCTGGGAAATATCAAAGCGGAATGCCGTTTCCTCGCCTGTACGGTAGAAATCGTGAAAGATACGGAGCTTTTCTTCCGCATCAAGCTCAACGCAGCGTGACCCCAGACGAGAGAAATGGGCGATAAGGTCAGCACCCACACGAGCAAAATAATTTCGGGCTTCCTCGATATTCTTCTTGGAGACAGATACGGTCACATATTTATCCTGTACGATAGAGTTCGCACCTGTGGCTTTATCAAGGAGCATCTTGTTATATTCCTTGCGGTACTTATCCAGACCGTCATCAGCCATAGGAATGAGTATGGTCTGCTCAAAATCCGCCTTATTCAAGCGGCGGTTGTTGATAGTGATTTTCGTGGTAGCCCCGCTGTCAAGGGAATTAAGAAGCTCCGAGTATTCAAGGAACATCGCTTCCTTATCCTCACGGCTTGCCACGGCGTAGTTTATATCCTCAAACTTAAAGGTCTTAGCGTACTTGTTCTTGCCTACAAGAAAAATACCGTCCTCCCAGATTGTTTTAATCGGAATAACGCTCTGCACCGATTTCGGCACAACAAACTTTTCCTTGTCCTGCTTGAACAGGTTTTTGAGTGTTTTAAGCATTGGTTTTCAAAACCTCCTTTTCGTGATTTTGGATTGTGATTTTCAGCGTTTCATAATAGAGATTATCGGGGTTAAACATCAGCTTTTTCGGCATAAGAAACTCCGATTTAATCCACGCCCAGACAAACTGCTCGGCGGTCATTCCGTTGTACTTGACAAAGCCCATTAATGCAAAGGGCGATGCACCGAGGATACACACCCAACTGAGGGTTTCTGTTCCGAAGTACGGGCGGAGAATAAAATACAGTCCTACTGCCACACCGCAGGCAACGGCAGAAAAAATGAACTGTCGAAGTGACAGTCCAAAAAACATACTCTCCGTGTAATTGCGGATTTCTTTATTTATCTTTACTTCCAATAGTCGCACCTCCTTTACAAGCCCATCATTTCTCTTACAACACGGTCTGCCATTTTAACCGCACCGACAAGGACGAGCATATTAAACACAAGCTCTCCGATATAGCTCCATACCATAGACACCGCCGCAGCATCGGGGTCAACCGCAGGGGGCGAAGCCGCAAAGAGTGAGAAAATGATACAGGCAAGTACAATAATCGCTCCCTCCAGACATACGGCGGCATAACTCTTGATAAAGCTCTTGCCGACACTCTGGCTCGGCTCTCCTGCAAAGGTGGAAAGCGGAACAGGGGCGATTGCGGTATAAAGGTAGAGCTTAAAAAATCTGCCGTACACGGTCATAATCATAATGAACGACAATACCGTGATGAACAGACCGCCTATCAGTGTGACCGCCCATAGCGGAATACTCTCAAAAAAGCCGCAGTCCTCAACAGCAGTCACAATCTCTGACGGTAATACCGTCTGCTGTGCCGTTCCGAAGCCTGCGGCGTTCATAATGGTTGAAATAAGCCCCTGCACGATGTTAAACAGAGCCATCATCAACTCCAAACCGTAGGTCACAACACCTTTTGCAAGGGCGAAGCGGATAAACAGTTTCAATGCGTGTTCGGGTTTCTTTACCTCTGCAAAGCTGCCGCAGGTACGCATCACACCTATGACAAAAAACAGCACGAGCAACGCAAGTCCGATAGCCTGCACCGCACCGTGTATATCTACCATAACATTCCATATCGTGCCGCCCTTAAAGTTCTCTGGGGATTGAGTAATGAGCTGCCATATCTCCGACAGCTTATCGTTCCAAGTATCAAGAGCGTTCTCTAAGTTCTGCACGACCCAATTATCAGACATTCGACCACCTCCTTGATGATATTAGATAACGGAAGCAAGTCCGCACAGCGGATCCGCTTCCGTTATCTTTAGTCTTGTGTCAACCTGTTGTTATCTTAGCCTGTGATAAGGGTCAAGATTTCCTTTGCAAAGGTAATGATGACGCCGCCTGCAAGGGTCAGAAAACCGTTCGCCCTCTGGGACGGGTCGTGAGATTTGAGGGACAGACCAATCTGCACGATACCGAAGCCGAGCAAAATCATACCGACAGCCCTAATTAGACCGAAAATGAAATCGGACAGATTATTGACCACGGTAAGAGGGTCGCTTGCGGCAAAGGCGGTCATAGATGTGCCAAGCACAAGGCTCATCGCCATTACCGCCATACAGTAAAAGCGGAAGCCCTTTTTTACCCTGCCAGACATCGGCAGCTTGGTGGTTTCCTTGTTCTCGTTCTTCTTAAAAAGTTTCATAGGGTAAATCCTCCTTATAAATTGAATATTTCTTCCAAGTCCTCATCGGACAGAAGTTCATAGGAAGTGCTGACAGCTTTCACGCTCACGGCGTTCTTAGGAATATCGCTGTCAAACACAAGGGTTGCGACTGCCTGCGTAGGCTCTCCGTGGATATACGGCGGTTTTCCTCCGTCAGTAGTCAGCTTCACATTGGGGTGCTTCATAATGTCATACTTGAAGTCCATTACAGGGCGTTCCCCTCGCACAAAAAGAAGTGCGTAGCGGTTATCAAGCATACGCACTTCGTCTGGGGTCATCAGTTCACGCCCCGATATTTGATAATTGGTCGAATAGCTGCCGCTTCGACCCTCGCTCTTGCCGTAGGTGTTGGTATCAATGGTTTCCTTGCCTAAAAGCTCCGACACATATTTGTGGGTGCTTTGCTCGTTGCCGCCCAGATACAGGAATTCATCGCAGTTGCCGACAATGCTTTCCCATTGTTTTTCAAACAGGGCTTTAAGCTGTGCCAGATTTTGCAGGATAATGGATACCGATACCCCTCTGGAACGCATCACGGACAAAATCTTGTCAAAGTCATCGGGTAATGAAACATTGGCAAATTCGTCCATTATAAAGTGGCAATGCACGGGCAGGCTTCCGCCGTACTTGTGGTCTGCCAGATAAAAGAGCTGTTGAAAGAGCTGTGTATAACGGATACTGACAAGGAAGTTAAAGCTCGTGTCATTGTCGGGTATCAGAGCAAACAATGCGACTTTCTTTTCTCCCAGACTTGGCAGTTCAAGCTCATCGGTGGCGGTAAGCCCTGCAAGGCTCTCCAGATTGAATTTTTCAAGCCTTGCGGCAAGTGTGATTTGGATACTCTTTAGGGTCTTAGCCGAGCCAGAGTGATAATCCCTGTAATACTTCAAGGCGATATGCTCTGGGTTTACCATTTCCAGACGGTCAAACAGCTCGTCCAGAGGGCTTACATAGCTGTCATCGTCCTCACGGACTTCGCCTGCACGAAGCAGCTCCATAACCATAGGGAAATTCTGCTCGTCTGGCGGAGCTTCATATTTCAGATAGAAAACCAGAGCCAAAAGCAGCATACTCGCTGCAGTATCCCAGAATGGGTCTTGCGACTGTGAGCCTTTCGGCGTGGTCGCCTTAAACAAGTTCGTTACCAAACGCTGCACATCGTTGTCGTTCCTCAGATACACAAAAGGATTGTAACAATGGCTAGGTGCATATTGATAAGGTCAAGCACACGCACCTCATAGCCTTTGCTCTCTAACAGACCGCCAATGTCACGGACGATTTCGCCCTTTGGGTCAAGCACCACAAAAGAGGTGTTGCATTGCATAGCGTTAGGCTTACAGAAAAACCTCGTTTTTCCCGCACCAGAGCCGCCGCAGACTAAAATGTTTAGATTTCTGCGGTGCTTTTTACCGTCCAGACCGATGCGGACATTCTGGGTCAGCAGTTTATTCTCGGACGGGTCTTTATCTCGGTACTTCTTATTCAAAGCACCTGCGTTGCCCCATTTAGCAGAGCCGTGTTCCTCACGCCTGCGGTAATTCCTGCGTGTAGAGAAATAAATACCGATTGCCATAGCATAGGCGGCTAAAAAAATAAGGACAGTCTTTATGCTGTCCTCACATACCGTTATAGCAAAAGGCGTACCCATAGCCACGGGCAGACCTCGGATAATCTCTACCAGACCGCCGCCCACATAAGGGGCAGTCAGCAGGGCAAGCCATACGACAGGGATAATGCCGCAGGCAGAAAGGATTAGGCTCGTTTTCTGGTCATCGTTCCTCATTGCACCTGCAATGCACGACCTTGACCTTTTTTGTCGGGGCGTGTGCCACCTTGCTTATCAGCTCGTCAACAGGCTCGGTGGGGCGTTCCTCCTGTAACTGCCGTGTACGCAAGGTGTTGAGTGCATTGATAACGATATTCTTATCGTACTTATCAAGTGCGATATGGTATCGTTCCTCTTTCATAGACAGCACCTCCGATTATCGTTCCTGCTCTTTGTTCTTTGCAGGCTTGTTCTTCTCCATACTCTTATACATATCGCTCTGGATTTCGCCCAGAACATCACGCATCGTACCAAGCTCGCCCTTGAACGACTGCGTATCCATTTCTGCATACTCTCTGGGAAGTCTGGAGAAGTCAAAACCTCTGGTATCCACACCGTAACGGGAGCTTACCATATAGGCAACGCAAAAGGATTTGAAATCGGAAGCGTCACGGCTCTCGTTGTACTTAAAGTCATAGACCGCCGCCGCAACCTCCTTTGACATACTCACGAACAATACTTCCTCGGACAGTCCCTTTTTGACAAAAATGGTCTGCTGAGAGCTGTCGTAGTAGGCAGGCAATTCAAGGTCATTTACAGGAACACAAGGTACGGGGCTTGCATCAATCAGAGCCGACACAAGCTCACGCATAGATTTCTGCTCCTGCGGCTGCTGTCTGTCCTTTGCAGAGGTTTCAGAAATATCATAGACCTCTTTGGCATTGTAGCCTACCGCCTTAGAACCGTCCTCTCGGGTGTATTCCTTGCTCGGCTCAAGGATAATCACTTTCTGTGCGTCCTTATTGACATAGACACGGCTCGCTTTCCATTTGCCGTACTCTTTGAGCTGTGTTGCTTCGGGCATCTGTGCCGATACCAGAACGGCGTTGGCAACCGAGTAACGGTCAAAGCGACCCTGCACATCAAGGTACTGACGGAAACTGTCGCCGTCCATCAGCATTTCGGAGCAGGTGTTGTCAATCAGCTCATAGGCTTCCTTACGCTGTGCCTGCTTCTGGGCAGCCCAATTCTCTTTGTCGAATGGTTTGCTGCCGCCGAAAACATCATAAATACTCATACTTGTTTACCTCGTTTCTTTGGATTTTTTGTGTTTCTTCTTTCTCTGGGGCTGTTTATGCGTAGTTTTACCGTTGGCACTTTTAGCCCTGTCGGAAGCTCCGCTTTTGTCCTGGGCAAAAGTGCCGTTGTCGGCTTCCTGCTCCTTGCGGCTTTCCTTGATTTTCCGCAGTTCCTCTCTGACAGAAGGTTTCTCCTTAGTCATAGTAGCCCCCTCTGCGGACTTGCTTGGCTTCTCTGAGGTAGGCTCGGACTGAGGGGATTTTTCTGTCTTTGCCACCGAGGGGTTTGGGGCGTTTTCCTCCTTTTGGATAGGCTTACCCATAAGCTCGTCAAGCAGCTTGTCTTTCTCCGCCTTGTCTGGCGTAGTGATTTCTGACTCTGGCTGACCGTCTTTAGCATCTTTGGATTTTTCCGCTTCGGTCACAATGGAAGCGGTATCCACCGAAGCAAGGTTAAAGCGTTCCACGATACGGCTGATTTTCGATGCGTCCTCCGCACGGGCAATAACATCGACCTCCGCATTTGGGTCGTTGTTCTTACGGTCTGTAAGAACACAATATAAAACGCCGTACTTTTTGGCTTCCTGCGTAAACTTTTTAAGGTCGCCGTTTTTGACGGTAAAGACCTTTAGCTCCTTTCCAGAGCGAAGCATCGAGGAAAGCCTTGCCTTACCTTTGGTTTTCTTTTCTTCTTTGAGAATGGAATACAACAGAATAGCGATGTTCTTCGCACCTGCACCTGTGATTTTGGCAGCGACCTCAAATCCCTCCAAGCTCATTCGGACGATTTGTTCTGCCGCTTCGCCGCCTGTGTTCATTCTTCATCAGCTCCTTTCTTTGCTGTTCTTCATCTGCCCGTATGGTTGCAAGTTTTTCTTTGAGAGTATCGCTACGGGCAGCGATGCCCTCGCACAGTCTGACCTCCTTTCGTATGGTACTAAGGCGTTTGGAAATATCCGACAACTCCACCTTGACCTCGGCTTTGGTATCCTCGTCCTTTGCGGTACGGGATTTAGAGTAAAGCTTCTTACGCTTTTCAAGCAGGGCAGACATTTCCGTTTCCAATGAGCCTTTATATGACAAGAGCTGCTCCGCCGTATCAATGTGGTTGCGGCAGAGCAGCCTTGTTTCCTTTGCTATGGCTTCCATTTTCATAAGGTCGTCCTTTAATAGATGATGAAGCCGAGCGTAATTCTGTTTTTTGTTTTTCGGCAGGATACCGAGCCTGTAACAATAGTGGAGATAAAGCCCACGCAATCCGCCGATTTTCGTTGCACCAGAGAGCGACCCTTTGAGCCGATAGACCTTGACCTGTTTCGGTGGGTCGGTAAATCGGGAGAATTTCACGGCGTAGGAGTTTTTGCTGATACGCTCCATAATCCTGTCGTTGGTATAATCCTCTCCGAGCTTATAAAGCCGCTTCGGTCTTTGCCAACCTTTTCCGATAATCGTCCAATACTTACGGTTAGGGTCAAAACTCACACGATAGCCCATTTCAGCCATAATGCGGTCAAAATCTTTCAGCGTGTAGGATTTGCTGATAGCTTCATCAACCGCCTGCCGTGCAACATTATCTCTTGTGGGTCGCCCTTGTTTTTCCGCTTGATAAAGGGCATAGGGCTTTTTCCTACCGCTTGGGTGTTCGATGACGGACAGGGAATACTCACGGCAAAGCCCATCGGAACGCTGACGGAGCAGCCGCAGGTTTGCTTTGTTATCGTGGTAATGCTTACCGTCTGTGAAAGAAACGGCGTTCACGACAAAGTGGTTATGCAGGCAGTTGGTATTAAGGTGGGTTGCAACGATAACTTGAAATCTGTCGCCCCACATCTTTTCGGCAAGTTTAACGCCGACCTCGTGAGCCTGCTCTGGCGTGACCTCGCCGTGCTTGAAGCTCTGAAAGCCGTGGTAACAGACAATCTCACTCGTGTCGTTCCATTGTGCTTTGGCAATCATCATTTCATCTCTGGCGGTAGTGGGGTCACAATTTACGCCTGTGACAAAATATCGTTGCTCAGTCTTGTCCTTATTGGTGGCGTACTCCATTACATCGACCATAGCCTGCAAGTCGGCTTCGGTGTATTTGGGGTTGGCGGTCTTTTCGGGATTTCCTGCATAGTCAATCGGGTGGTCGAGCCTGCCACGCACATCCCAGATTTCGCAGACCGCCATTACGATGCCTTACGGGGAAGCAGATACCGTTTGCGAATGTCGATTTGAAACTCGTGCCATTTCCTTGCTTCCTCTCTAAGCATCGGGGTATCCACAAAGCCGAGGGCGTTTGCCTTGACAGCAAGCTGATTGATACGGTTGCCGATGGCTGACAGCTCACGCATCATCTTATAGAACTCTGGGTCGGGCTTTTCACATAGGCGGTATCCCTTTACCATTTCTCTGAGGAAGGCTTCTTTGGAGCGACCCGATTTTTTAACGAGCCCGTTAAGCTGTTCGGCTTCTTCCTCAGTCAAGCGGAAAAGTATCTGCACATTTCGTTTTCGCATTTTTCACTTCCTCTCTCTCGGACAGTCTGTTTATCTGCAAACAGCACATAAGCACCACGCCTGCCAGACCGCCGAGCATTGTGCCGATGATGAAAAATATAAATTCACTCATTCTTGAACTCCTTTCTGTTCTCACGGGGTATTAGGGGCTGACCCCTAACAAGCGAATTTGGTTAGCCAAATTCAGTGCTTGGTAAGACATATCATTCTTCGCACTCGTCCTCATACATACACTCGCCGCACACGGGGCAAAGGTAAGGACAGCCCGAACAGCAATCTTCCTCCGATGTGTCTTTCTCATCGGTATCGTCAAGACCGTCCTCGCAAAGCTCGGTAATATCGGCTTCGCCGCAGACAAAATCATCATCAGTAAAGTCGATAATGTCGGTATCGAACAAAATAATTTCGGTCTTTTCCTTTGCCTGTTCGGGGCTTTCTGCATATACGGAAATGGTCTTTTGGTAATGGGCGGTAAGGGTTACATCATACTTTTTCAATGGATAATTCCTCGCTTTCAGTTATGATTTTGGGTTTGAATTGGGTTGTTTTCGGTAGCAAAACAGGTCAAACAATCAACGGGCATCACTCCTTTCACGCTTAGGAATAGGTCTTGCAATCCCCAGATAGGACAACAAAAAATCGTTGAAGTCCTTGCCGACAGGCGGAGGATCATCAACGATTTTGTATTCTTTCTGCAACAGTTCTTTCAAAGCGGCGGTACATAACCGACCTGTTTTGTCGTTATCCAGATGCAGAACAACGGTCTTAATTTTCGGATTTTCTTTAAGATAAGTGGATAACGCAATAGGAACTTTGCTCTCACTTAACTCCTTTTTGGGCTGATACACACCCGACAGGGAAAGCAGATTTTCTTTTCCGTAGTCCTTGCCCTCACATTTAAGGTAGGTTGCATAGGACAGTAAATCAATGGCTGCTTCAAAAAGATGCACGGTATCATTAGGCTCTTTTGTCAGCAATCGGAACGAATACCGCTTGTCACTCCCAGATGCGTCCTGCTTAAATGTGCTTCCGAGTGTACTACGCAGAGCGGCATACTTAGGCGTTCCGCTTTTATCTTTGCCGATAAAAACGGCGTTGTGGTAGTCGACACTTTCATAAACCGTACCGTCTGCGATACAATCCTGTATGAGCTGATAGTCTATACCACGCCCGAAAAGGTACTGCATCACTCGGCTACAGTCCTTGTTCTTCGGCGGCAGGAGCAGGACTTTCGGCTCATCTTTCTTAGGCGTTTGGGGCGGCGGTATCCATTCCGCTGATAAGCCTGTGAGGGCTTCGACTGCTTCCACAAAGCCATAGTCTTTGACCTTGATTAGATAATCAAGGGCGGAAACACCGCCGATACCTCTCGACCACCAATACCATTTGCCGTTAGAAATCTTCAAGCTGTCGTGTTCTCTGGTACAGTAAACATTACCTCCGACACGCACCAAATTACTCGGCTCGTAGGCTCTAAGGTAAGAAAGCAAGTCCATTTGCCGTGCCTGCTCTATCACGGCAGGGTCAAGCTGCACATAGGGTCTGTTAATTCTCATTCAATAAAACCACCTCCAGAAATAGAAATAGCCGAGTGATTTTCGTTAAGTGAAAACCACTCGGCTATGTAAACTGTATTTTCCTTAATACTTAGGAACATTATAATATTCCAAAGGATTTTGTTCTTTATCTAAGTCTTTTCGCTGACAAACGGTAATTTTCTTGAATAAAATAGTTCTGTCATCCATAGGCGATACATCGTAATATGTTGTTGGGTCATTCTCATCAACTCTTGATGTATCAAATAGTTGAATATAGATGTTCTGAGTGTTATTTTTCAAACAATTATACGCACAAGTGGGAGAGATGGGGAATACCTTGCAAAAACACATTTGCGTTACTAAAACTTCTAACTCCTTACCTGCATTTTCTCTTTTATCAAAAAGTTTTTCGTGTAATTGAAAGTTCTCTTTTACAAAATCCCTTTCAAAAGTCGGATAAATATGAACTGAATAATTCTCTCTATCTTCTTGGACTAAAGATAACTGAATATTTCCATCATTAACATCTTTATCTTCATTCCAAGCAAACAATGTATTAAAGAAATCCATACCAACTGTTTTATCGGAAAAACCAAATCCAAGAAACAAATCTCTCTCATTTGTAGCCATTATCATTCCAGTCCATTTACTTCCGTCCCAATTTTGTGGTAAAGGTTGAACGAGCATAATTGTATGTGTAAATATTATTTGTTCAAATATTTGCTCAACAAGGAACATCACAATGGAAAAAATCAAAGAATAATACCAAGTTGAAAAGGCAATAATCGAAGATACTATACCTATTACTGTCAGTATTCTAAGTATCCATTTCACACTCTTTTGATACTTTTCATTGATTTTAATATGAGGTATTTTGTCTTGTATGACAATATCAAATTTTGAACGAGCGTGATGTACTTTTATTTGTAAACGCCTTACTGCTCTACGAATTTTATTTATCATATAGTGCTTCTCTTCTTTCGTTTTTTCTTATTATACCAAATATTTTTACTTTTTTCTACCTCTGCGGCTATGTAAAAGCGGCATCAGCTTTACGCCAATGCCGCCGATTACGGTTATAAAATTCCTGCTTTTCTGAGATAGCCCACGCTGTCATAGCACCCTCGGAAATAGATTGCTTCCTGCTGCATATCGCAGAGCTTATTACGATGCTCCAAAATCTCTATAAGAGCCGTACATTCCTGCTCGGATAAATCACTCGCTTTTTCCGCATCGAATACCGTCATAACTTTCGGATACTGCCTGTAAAGGCTGTCAATCTTTTCTTCTATGGAACGGTATTCGGGATTTGTTTCACGCAGTTTGGCTATAACAGAGCTTAGATACTCCTCGAAAATATTGCTGTGCATATCGACAAAGGTTTCAAATTTGAAGTTATCAAGCACATCGTTCACCTCCGATTTCATAACTTGTTGCATTTATTATACTGCCCCAAAATGGGCTTTACAAATATGCAAACCACATTATCGCTCACGATTTGCACATTTTCTTTCGGGAAGTTCCTCGCTCTGGTCTGGCTCAGTATCCATAACGGAACGGTCTTTCTCATTCAGATTAAGTTCGATGTTAAGAGCGTTCAGTCTTTCCGATTTTTCTCTCAGCTCATCTTCAAAGGCAAAAGGCTTTTCAACCTCCACCTTTGCGTTGCGGAGCTGTTCGATTGTTTCCGCCCGTTTGGTCTTTGCCACTTCCAATTTTACAGGGAGCTTTGCGATTTCGTTCTCAATTCGGGTCAGATTACCGAGTGCATCCGTACCCAATTCCACCTTATGCTTTGCCTTACCGCAAAGGTTTAGGCAGTAATGGGCATTGACTGTATCATAATAAATCTCCATTCTAAAACTTCGGTAACTGCCGATTTCGGTAGGTGCGGACAGCGGATATTCCTTACAGATTGCAAGGAGCATTTCGCCTGCGGCTGCCTTTTCGGTGTAGGTCACGCCTTTTAGGGTCATCGAGCAGAATTTGTCCTCGCCCTGCGGTTTGTTCTGTTCTGCAAGAGACGCATCGCTTTCATAGCCTGCAATGCGTTCTTCATACTCCTTTATGGTCTGGGGATAGAATTTGAGTATCCTGTCCTCAAGGTCGTAATGCTCGGAAAGATAGCTTTGTTTCAGCACACGGAGCTTTGATACCTGTATATCTAAGTCCATTTTTTCTTTGAAACGCTCATCGCCCGTAGCAAGCATTTTAACCTCGGCAAAGGACAGGGCAACCTCGTCCACATCTTCGGCAGAACGAACGGGGCTTTTGCTCGTCATTATCTGGCTGATAAATTTCTGCTTGCTTTCTACTAACTGATAGAGGTAAGCATCAAAGGTCTGTTCTGTAACATAGCGGTAAACCTCAACCTCTGGGAACATATTTCCTTGTCGCTCAATACGCCCCTGCCGTTGTTCAAGGTCGGAAGGTCGCCACGGACAGTCGAGATTATGGATTGCTATGAGCCTGTCCTGCACATTCGTACCTGCCCCCATTTTCGGGGTAGAGCCTAAAAGCACACGGACTTCGCCGCTTCTAACCTTTGCGAACAGCTCTTTTTTCTGTGCATCGGTGGTAGCTTCGTGGATAAACCGTATCTGCTCCGCAGGGATACCCCTGTCGGTCAGCTTCGTCCGTATATCGTCATAGACATTAAAAGTACCGTCATTCTTCGGGGTGGAAAGGTCGCAGAATACAAGCTGTGTCGCTCTTGTGTCGGCGTGTTCCTCCCAGATGCGATACACATTATCCACGCAGGCGTTGACCTTGCTGTTTTCAAAGTCTGGCAGCATCGGGTCAATGAGCCTTTGGTCGAGTGCCAATTTACGCCCGTCATTTGTGATTTTGAGCATATTGTCTATATACGGCTCTACAAGCCTGTCACGGACTTTCTCGGCTCTCTTGGCAAGGGAAGCGACCATTTCCTTTTGGATTTCGCTCGGAGTGACCTTGATATTGTGGTAATTGACCTTTGGTACGGGGAGCTTTAGCATATCGGCAGTCTGAATATCAGCCACCTCACGGAACATCTGCATAAGCTCTGGCAGGTTGTGGAACTTGGCAAATCTTGTTTTCGGACGGTAACTTGACCCCTCTGGGGCAAGCTCCAGAGCCGTGATTGTTTCTCCGAAAGTAGAAGCCCAACTGTCAAAATGCTGCAAGCCGTTCCTTACCAGAGTGTCATACTGCAAATACCTCTGCACCGAGTACAGCTCCACCATTGAATTGCTGACGGGTGTGCCTGTTGCGAAAATCGTTCCTCGGTTGCCTGTGATTTCGTCCAGATAGCGACACTTCATAAATAGGTCGCTTGATTTCTGGGCTTCGGTCTGGGCGATACCGCCGACCCTCCGCATCTTGGTATAGAGGTACAAATTCTTGTAAAAATGGCTCTCATCAATGAACAGACGGTCAACGCCGAGCTGTTCAAAGTCGATTACCGTGTCCTTTCGCTTGGTATCATTGAGCCTGTCGAGCTTTGCCTTGATACCCTTACGGGTTTTCATAAGCTGCTTGACCGTGAACTGCTCCCCATTGGAAGCCTGCACATCTTCGATACCTCGCTCAATGTCAAAGAGCTGTTGCTCCAACTGCATTTTCTGGCGTTCCACACTCATCGGGATTTTTTCAAACTGACTATGCCCGATGATAACCGCATCATAATCGCCTGTGGCAATCCTGCCGCAGAACTTTTTACGGTTGCCTGTTTCAAAATCCTGCTTGGTCGTAACGAGGATATTCGCACTTGGATAAAGCCGTAAATACTCGGAAGCCCACTGACCGACAAGATGATTTGGCACAACAAACATAGATTTCTGGCAAAGCCCCATCCGCTTGCTTTCCTGTGCGGCGGCTACCATTTCAAAGGTTTTACCTGCACCTACCTTGTGGGCAAGGAGCGTATTGCCGCCGTAAAGGATATGGGCGATAGCGTTTACTTGGTGCGGTCTTAGTGTGATTTCTGGGCTGATACCGCCAAAAGTGATATGGCTTCCGTCATACTCACGGGGTCTGATACAGTTAAAAGTGTCATTGTAGTAACGGACAAGGCGATTTCGGCGTTCTGGGTCTTTCCATATCCAATCTTGAAATGCCTGCTTGATAGCTTCCTGCTTTGCCTGTGCCGCCGTGGTTTCCTTTGCGTTGAACACCGCTTTTTTGTTGCCGTGTTCATCATACACATAGTCAAAGATACGGACATCTCGCAGGTTCAGAGTGTCCTCAATAATGCGGTAGGCGGAAGCCCTCTTTGTCCCATAGGTGCTGTTTGCCTTGACATTATCGTGGTCGGAGTTTTTATTTTCGATAAACCAGTCGCCGTTATATTCGGTGTAGCGTACCTTTAGCTTTCCTCTGGCATACTGTGACGGAGTTAATAGCTCCATAACAAACTGCTGAATATCCTCCTGCGGTATCCAAGTCGTACCCAGACGGACGGAAATTTCTGCGGCGGACAGGTCTTTTGGAATGACCTGTTTTAAGGCTTCCACATTGACCGCAAGCTCTGGGTCGTTCTTTGCCGCCGCTTCCGCAATGATAAGCTTTGTGCGGACATTACCCGACAGATACTCGTCTGCGGCTACATAGGAAACAGGCTCGGAGTTCGGCACTTTGAAGATAACGCCGTGTAAATCCTTTACAAGCTCAGCTTGCGATTTGCCTGTGAGCTGTTCCATATATTCTAAATCAACACGGGCTTTTTCTCCGATGGAGAGTGCAAGGGCTTCGCTTGCGGTTTCAACAGAGGTAATCTCACGGTGGGGCTTGATAGTCCGTTTTGTGAACATATCCGCTTTCCGCTTGAAATTTCCCTCGTCATCAAGCACCTCCAGAGAGCATAAAAGGAAGTAGCTCTCGTCCGATGCAAAAGCAAGGTAGTTTCCTCGGCTGTTGATAAGACCGTATTTTTCGGTATAGGTGTCATACAGGCGGTTTAAGTTTTCCTGCTCGGTGCGTATCATTTCCTCTGGATAATCCTCGGTCTGATACTCAATGAGCTTACGCACACAATCCCTTATTTCGATAAGACCCTTGATACGGTTTTCTGCTGTCATAGATACGGCGGCAGGGGTCATACGGTCATTTTCACGGAAATAAACCTTACCGTCCACCAACGCAAAGGAGAAGTTACGCACATTCGGGTCAGCAGGGATTGAGGTGTCCTGCCCGTCAGAGATTTCGTCAATCTCATTTTCATACTCTGGGATTTCGCCGTTTATCCTCTGGACTGCTTCGTGCAGAAGCTCGGACAGCGGTATATCCTTATGGGCTTTACAGGCAGGCTCAAAAGTGCCGAAGCGTGTGCTTTCAAGCTCCATTCGTCCAAGTACCATTTCGGGGTGCTGCACAAAATAGCTGTTCATCGTAACGCCGTTTTCGTCCTTATCCAGATGCACCCAATCTGGCTCTACACCAATCACTCGGTCACGCTTTTGCAGAATGAGAATATCACTCGTGACCTCCGTGCCTGCGTTTGCCTTGAAGGTGTTGTCTGGCAGACGGATAGCTCCTAAAAGCTCGGCTCTCTGGGCGATATATTTCCGCACCTCTGGGCTTGCTTTATCCATAGTACCCTTTGAGGTAATGAACAGCACAACGCCACCGGCACGGACTTTATCAAGAGCCTTTGCGAAAAAGTAATCGTGTATGAGGAACTTCTGGGCATTGTATCGGCTGTCATTTACCCGCATATCCACAAAAGGCACATTGCCGATGACCACATCGAAGTGGTCGTCTGGGAGTTTCGTTTCCTCAAAGCCCTCTATGGCAATATTGGCTTTCTGGTAAAGCTGCTTCGCAATCCTACCCGTGAGTGGGTCGATTTCTACGCCGTGCAGCTTAGAGCCTGCCATACTTTCGGGTAGCAGTCCAAAGAAATTACCCGTACCGCAGGACGGCTCTAAGATATTACCCTGTGAAAAGCCCAAGCGGTCAAGTGCTTCATACATAGCCTTGATAACAACGGGCGGCGTATAAAATGCTGTCAGCGTTGACTCCATAGCGGCATTGTATTCCTCTGGGGACAAGGTAGCATACAGTTCCTTGAACTCATCAGCCCACGCCGCATTGTGTTCATCAAATGCCATAGAAAGACCGCCCCAACCTACATACCGAGATAAGATTTCCTGTTCTTCGGGTGTAGCAAGGCGGTTTTCGATTTCAAGCTCGTGCAAAAGGTTGATTGCTGCCATATTGTTGCGGAACTTTTCTTTTGCTCCGCCTACGCCGAGAGTGTCATCGGTAATACGGAAATTATGACGGTCAACAGATAAAGATGCAGGAGCTTCCGTTTTTTCTTCGGGTGGTAATTCAGTTTTTTCCTGTTCCAAAAGGTTGCGGATATAGCCGATTTTCTCCACTCGGTTGATAGGAAAGCCCACATTGTTTTGGAATGTGATATCACGCAGGGACACATCGCCGCTTATCTTGCCAATGCTTTCAATAATATATCTGCGGTTGTCTATCGTGATTTCCGTGCCGATTAGGTCAGCGTTATCCAGTACAGGGGCAGGCTCTATGCCTTGCTTTTCCTGTTCCGCAGCAACCTTTTCTGCATAAGCAAGCATCTCATCAGCCGCAGTCGGCTGTTCGGCTTCCTCAGCTTTCCTGTACCAATCGCTTTCGGTAGCCATAATCACGGCAAGGAGCTTTTCGTCCTCTGGGGTCAGCTCGGTGTTCTGCTCCAGATACGGAATAAACACATCACGCCCCCAACGCAGGCTTTCCATTTGCTCACGGTAGTAATCCTCGCCCTGTCGTTTCCATTCAGAGATAAACGGACAATTTGGGGACAGGCAATAATTATAAAAGTTCTTGATATGAGCTATAAGGTCGCCCTCACCATCTCCAATATCAAAACGCCCGTCATAGTGGAAGTCCTCGCCGCCGATAGTGACCGTAATATCAAAGTCGGTCTTGTGATACCAACCTATATTTTTATCGCCCTCACGCTCACGGTGCTGTTTCTCGTCCAGAATACCAAGTAGCTTATTACCCAGAGCAAAGCTCAAATCCGTAAAACGGTCATTAAGCTGTCTATCATAAAAGGCAGGGTGTTCGGAAAAACCGATAGCGAATTTTATTCCGTCTGGCTTTTCCTCGGACGGTGTTTCTGTCCGCTGCTTTTCGGTCACGACCACTTTCAAATGGTCGTTTGCGGGATTTTCCTTTAGCTTTTCTTCAAACTCAGCTCTGGTGTATTCCTTGCTGAACAGAGGGAACTCGGCATTTTGCAGATAAACGCTGTCCTCGGATAGTGTGATGACCTCGTATTTATCCGCACCGATATACACCACATCGCCCTCGTTGTAGAGGTAGCGAAGTGGGTGCAGTTCCTTTAATTCCTCGGTAAACTTCCACGCATTACTGCGGCTGAAAACCGAGGTTGTTTTCCATTGTATCTGTGAAAGAAAGTCAATGAGCTGCTGTACTGTGACAGGGTCAGATAGGTGCTGCTCCATTTGCTCGGCGGTAACATCAGCAAGGTCGCTCCGTTCCACAACAGATAACAGGTCTTTTTCGTACCCGTCCAAGTCACGGATAAAATCGGAGAGCCGCAGGGCAAGGGTATCCCTTTTGTCGGCAGGGGGCAGCTCACGGTTAGCATCAATAAATCTCTGCCGCAGGATTTTTCTTTGGGTGTCGATTTCATATTGGGGAGCTGACACGCTTTCCAGAAATTCGGGATAGTGTTCCTTTTCTTTCGGGTTGAGATAGCGGTCTGCTTTTATCAGCTCTCGCAGCCTTTTCTCAACTTCAGACCATTTCAACACAAGGTCGTGATTGGTGTAAGTGCCGTTTCGGTCAATGGCAAGCCCTTTGCTGTCGTGCCAAGAATGACCCTTAAAACCGTCTGGGAAAGTATGACCGCCGCCACCTGTACCGTACTCGTTTTTAAGGAACTCAATATTGCTTTTCTTATCCTCGCCCTTTTGGAATTGGCGGTAAATGCGATATTTACTTTCTGCAAAACCGCTTCCTTTCTGGAGAACGGAGTTTATATCTTCCTGTGAAATAGTAAAAGCAGAGGATTTTTCGTCCTCTGCTTCGGCTATCATTTCAATTTGTTCATCTACGGTAGGAAGATTGACCTTGACCTCATCTTCATTAGCAACGCTTACTTGTAAATCAGTTCGGTCATAATCACTTCTTCCGCTTGACTGCGGATATTGTTCATTAGGGCTACCCATTGCATCGGAGCTTTCTCTTTCAGCTCCTCCGTCACTCCCTGTTCCTCGGAGAGCTGCTTCGTCAGAAGCTCTAACCTCTGGAGTGCTGTCTGTTCGGTCTGATACAGATGCTCGTTCAGCTTGCCCGATGTCAGCAGATTGAGATAGGTCACTCGCTTGTGCTGTTCCAGATAATCCCTGTGCATCTGTGCGTATCTGCCAAGCGGAATTTCGCTCTCTGTCGGTAATGTTAGGTCGGGTATAAGATAATCGCCCTGTCTGGTGTAAGTGATTTCGTTCATTATTTCCACTCCTTTCGGGTTGTTTTCTGCCTATATTATATTGGCTTTGCTTCTCTGGTACAAAGGTGCGATTTGTGCCTTTCTCTGCGATTTGCACATTTCGGATTGTAAGGGAGATTTCTTTGAGAGCCATTTCGGAAATATCGCTCGTGGCAATACCCAGAGCATTGATAGTCGCAGGCGTATTGAAATTGATAATATCCTCAAAATCCTCTCTGCTGAAATACTCACTTGTATCCAGACCGCAACGGCTCATCAGCATAAAAGCAACGCTGTTTGTTACCAAACGCCTGTAACAGACTTCCACATTAAAATCATCTAATTCCTCCAAGAAGCTGTCCTTTGTGAAATCCGTTAGCTGTGAAAAATAATCTTGCAGATTATCCTCAACGGCGTTCTTTGCCGTTTCCATTAAGACAGAAGCAAGGTCGGTGCTTTCCACTTCACCAAACCTGTCGGAGAGCCTTTCAATAACAGCCTGCTCGTATCGCTCATTCATCTGCCATATCGGAACAGGGTGGCTGCCATAATAGCCTTCGTGGGTGTCGGAAATATCAAAATAATATTTAAGGGTATTCCTGCGACCTTTCGGGTCTAACACGGCAATACCCTTGCTGTCTTTATTGACCCAACGCTTAAAACGCTTGTTCCAAGTTTCAAGCTCTGCGACAGCGACAGCATTGGGGCGTTGAGCGTATATTAAAAGCTGTTCGTCAAAACGGCATTTATAATTGCGGCAGGCGGCAGACAAAAAGCTCTGCCACACCTGCGGATTTTTCGCAACCGCAACGCCTGTACGCCGATACAGCTCTGTAATTAGCTGATACTTCGCAGTCATTCGACTTACACCTCCTTATCCTGTTAAATTTGATTGTTTCTCCTTATTCATCAGCACCACCGCCAAGAAAAGAAATGACCTTATTCGCTTTGATGCTCTTTTGCAGGTCATTGATTAGGGCAATATCCGCAACCGTGATACCCTGCATAGAGAGAATATCGTCCATAGTCATAGCGGCAATCGCTTTTTCATCGGTAAAGCCTGCGTCCAAGACCTTGTTTAAGACCTTGACCGCTTTCTGATTAACAGCCATATCTCAATCCTCCTTTATCGTTCATAGTCTTTTTTCTTTGGAGCTTTTTCCTGCTGCTTGATTTTTGCAAGGGTTTCCTTTGCCCAATCGGGCATACATTCGGGCTTGATTTCGCCAAGTACATCGTACCTTTCCCATCTGGCTCGCTCTCCTGTGGCAAGACAAGTGCCGAACACCGCCTGACCTCTGCCGCCCGTAGCCTCGTGTCCTCCGTCAGCTAATATAAGCTGATAGGCAGGGTGCTGATATTCATAGCGTTTCGGCTCGGCATTGATAACCACTACCTTGCCCACGATGCTACGCATACCGTCATCGGGGATACAATGCTCTTTTGTAAACACAGTCTTATCAAAGGGAAATTTGGATAATTCCTCTTTGGTTCGGTCAATCTGCGACTGTACTCGGTCAACAAAAATCTGCATTGCTTCCAGATAATCGTCCGAAGCAACACCCTCTGTCGGCCACGCTGCTGACAGAGGGTTGTGGTAATCGCAGTAGCAGACCATAAAGGGGTGTGGGTCGTTTTTATCAACGCCGAACACGACCTCTTTATCTCCGACATAGATGCTCTGGGTAATCTCGTAATTGCCGAGCATTCTTTTTTCCTTACTCATTCGGATGCTCCTTTCTTTGCTTTTTCTCTTTCTGCTCGTCTAAAATCTTACGAATACAGACATCGCAGAAAATAACTGACCCGTCCTTATATCGGGGATAAGGGCAGGTCTTACAGTCATATACCTTTTTATCGCTCACGGTCATCACGCTTTTTCTGCTTCGGGACAGGCTGATTGTAGGGCATACCGCACTCGGTCTTATAGCGTTCACTCAGCTTTTCCCTTGCATCGAAAAGCTCGTTGGTATAATAGCCCCAGAAATAATCCGTTCCGCCCTTGCAGTACCAACACACATAGGGATTAACGGCATTGGGGTTATGCCCGATAACGAGTTCTGTATTCCCGATAGTACAGCTCTCGATGATTTCATAGTTATTTTTGCTGCGTTTTTCTTCGTTCATCTGACACCTTATTCCTCTTTGGCATACCTGCGGTAGTCCTGTTCCCTTGATTTGCGGAGCTTTTTCACGCGGGCGTTTCCTGCAAGCTCTGGGTATTTCTCCTGCAGCTTACGGCGTGTCCTGCCCACGCTCTCAAAGTTCGGCAGTCCAAGATATTTATACTGAGCCATTACCTCTGCAAAAGGCATCGCACCTGTGCCTTTCAGACAGGTATTGCAGACCTTCAGATACAGAAGCATATCATCGTTTCTGGCTTCCTCGTCCTTTTCCAGAATGGTTCTGACCTTACATTCAATGGTTTTGAGATTTCTCATTGATTACCTCCATATATGGCAAAGGGGCGGCATTTTCAGCCGCCCCAACGCTCATCATTTCTTCCTGTTACGGATATTCAGCCATACCGCTGCACCTGCGATAAAGACCACAAGCACGATGGCGATAATGGTTTTTGCGTCCATTACTTAGTCCTCCTTTTTCTTTCTGTTCTTAAAGCCGATAACGCCGAGAACACCTGCACCGATAACGAAAGCAGCCGCAAGGCTTACCCACAAGCCGAGATTGAAATCATCTCCTGTTTTTGGGGTATCCCTAAACTCATTGTGCATCTCAACGATAGTGGTCGCATCTGTGATGACCATTGCCTGTTTGTCGGCAGGCAGGATATATCCTGCGGAAACGCTGTCGCTTACCTCGGATACGGTATATTCGCCAATTCGCAGACCCTCAATAAAGATTTCGCCGTTTTTGTCGGTCTTAAAGGTCTGGTCGTAACCGTTCATATCTGTCACACGGAAAGAGAAGCCCTCAACTTTACCATTAGAGGAAGTCTTTACGATCTTGAGAGAGCCTTTCTGTGCGGCATTGGCAAAGCCAACGCCTGCTTCGTTTTCTACGGTTATGGTCTTGCCGTTTTCCTCAATAGATACAGCGTACACATTTTCATCAAGCACGAAGCCTGTCGGAGCAGTTTTTTCACGGACAAGGTATTTTCCATAGCGGAGTTCTGTCATCTGATAAACACCGCCGTTAAGCTCAGTCATTTCGCCAATCAGCTTGTCAGCTTTGCCAAGCTCGCCGTTACCGTCCGTATCAGAATAAACCTCAAATACCGCACCAGAGAGCTTATTGTCTGGATAGTCTTTATCCACCTTAGTCAGCTCAATGTTGCCTTTAATGAAATAGTTGATAAGCTCGATTTCTACGTCCTCATCGACCTCGCTGATTGTTACGGCGATTTCTTCCTCGGAGAGTACAAAACCTGTCGGGCTTTCGATTTCACGGATTACCCAAGTTCCATACGGCACATCGGCAAAATAAAAACTACCGTCATCAGCCGATGTGGTAGTCTGGATTGCTGTTTCGGTTGTAAATTCCTCTGTGTCTGTCTTAAAGATACCGATTACTGCACCGCCCAGAGCATTTCCGTCCTCATCGGATTTCTTACCGCTTACAGAGCCGTAAATCATGTCATTCTCAATGGCTTCGCTGCCATTGGCTGTGATGTGAACGGTAGCCGTTTCCTGTCCTGCATATTCAAAGATAACAGGATATTTCTGGTCGCTCAGAATATAGGCGGAGTTCGTAGAAAGCTCCTTAACATAGTAGCTGCCGATAGGAAGGTCTGCTTTGACCTTACCGTTTCCGTTCTCATCAAGGGAGATAATCTCCATGAGACCGTCAGCAGGAATAACCGTACCGTCTGCCGCAGTCAGTTCCTCTGTTGCAAACAAGCCAAAGGTTACATCAAAGATTTCGCCATTATTACCGATGCCGTAGGCTTCGTCCACCATAAGGCTCTTGATAAGGTCGATTTCTACACGCTGTCTTTCATTATAGAAAGAGGTTGCGGTTTCAGTCACGGCTACATTCTGTCCTGCATACACAAGCTCTACGGCGTGGATTTCTTCATTCAACACCATTCCATACGGAGCTGTGATTTCCTTGACCTCGTATTTACCGAGATAAAGTTCCTTGCTCGTTGCCGTACCGTCCGCACCCGTGGTAACGGTATCCACAACCTCGCCCTTAGAAGCACGGAGCGTACCGTCCAGAGTATAAATATCCTCGGCTGCGGTAATCTCATAGACCGCACCCTCAAGACCCTGCACCGCATAGACAGGCTGATACAAGCCGCCTGCTTCGTTCACGGAGCTGAACACCTCACCAGATTTGGATACGGTAATCGTACCTTTCTGTGCCATATTGGAGCGTACCACCTCAATTACGGTAATGCCGCTTTCTTCCTCAGAGTTTTCCTGCATCACATCAAAATAGACAGGCTCAGAGTTTAGTACATACCCATAAGGGGCTTGTACCTCAACCAGATAATAGCCCTTGCTATATTCCAATGTCTGCGGCGTGATAAGCTCTCCCTCGGCTGTGGTGTAAAAGGTGTCAATGCTCGTCACTTCGGGATAAGTGAAAGTCATTGTCACAAGGTTTCCGTTTGGGTCATAAATCTGGAAGCCTGCACCTGCATACGGGATTGTATTGCCCGTTTCCGCATCGGTTTTGACTACCTTAATATAGCTTGCAAAGTTAGCGTTGTTGATTAAATAACGGTAGGTGTGACCGTCTGCACTGATGAACACATCAAAGTCTGCCATAAGCTCACGACCCTCCCAACCAGAGGTCTGGCGGACGGTGTAGACGCCGTAAGGCATATCCTTTGTCTGGGCAAAGCCGTTTTCATCACAAGTGAGAATATCCCGCTCGGTTTCCTTTGCAGCTTCATAGCTGCCTGCCGATTTGAGGAACACTTCAAAGGTTGCTCCTGCTTCGGGCGTTTCAATCTGTGTTTCGCCATTGTCGGTGTGTTTGATAATGGCGATATTGCCCTTGATGACCTGTTCGGTTACATCGTTTGCGGTAGTGTTCAGCTCAACCATATAAAGCTCTGGCTCTGCACCTACCGTGTGGATTGTGTTATCAAGTAGATACCCCTCGGACGGACTGATTTCTCGGACAGTCCAATCGCTGTCGCATACATAATAATCGGTCGTGAACTGACCGTTTTCATCTGTAGTGTAGCTGTCAATGAGTTCTTCGCCTTTATAAATACCGTAAACCGCACCTGCAAGGGAAGCATCGCCCTGTGCTGTGCCTGTTTCTACATCAGATTTTGTCACGGTCACATTGAACTTTTTGAGAATGTTCGTAAAACTGCGGCTCGTTACCTTGTTCCACTCAATAGAGGCTGTCAGGGAAGCAGGAACGACATAGCGTACCGCCGTGTCCACTTCCTCAACGGTATAAGGGGTGTTGCCACTGATAAGCACATCTTCAAAACGGGCAACGCCCTTTGCATCGGTCACGGCGTATTCATCAACAGGCAATCCGCTGAGTGAAGTACCGAAAAGGTGGAATGTTACTCCCTCCACCAAATTGTCCTCGGAAGTCTTGATAATCTCCAAGTCGCCACGCTTCAAGGTGTTGCTGAAAGTGACAACGGAAGTTTTGCCGCCCACAAGTGTTACGGTCTGGGATTTCTGCGGCTCATAACGGTCAATCGTGTGTTCCGTTACCGTATAGGTCGCAGGGAATAATCCCTCAACAGAGATAGTACCGTCTGCACCTGTTTTCACGGTCTTGCTGAAATCATCACCCGTAATGGTAAATGAGATATTTGCCACAACACCGTCCTCAGAAGTCTTTTTAAGTGCAAGCGTACCCGTAGGCGTTTCAATGTTCATATATGCCGCAACGATATCCACATTTTCAACGCCCGTGATAACATCCTGCAAGTTCGGGTCGCCATAAGCAATGAGCTTTGCACTTGAACTTACAATCGGGATATTGTTTCTTGTGGCGGTAATCTTTACCGAACTGCTTACAGCAGATGCAGAGCTGATGGTCAGTTTGTTGCCAGACTTGCTTACGCTCACATTCCCGTCAGAGCTTGTGAAATTGTATTCGGAAAGAACGCCGTTTTTATCCGTCAGGGTAATGCTGTACTTTCCGTCCTTATAGGCAAGCTCCTTTGTAATATCGTTTGCACCGCCCGACATAAAACTCGGAATGGTATTATACTCACTCAGCATCGAAACAATCTGCTCATAGGCTGTCCTTGCTCCGCTGTTTGCGTAATTAGAGCCAAAGTGCAGGTCATAGACCGTTCTGCTCGTCTGCTGATAAGAGCCTGTTGCTTCACGGCAGCCTGTGACAAATTCCCATACAAGGGTCTGTGTTGCAAGCCACTTTTCATCATCACTTCCCGACAAGGCGTTTCGGTTTCCTTGATAGCCATACAGCAATGCAAGCCCCACAGCTTTTCTCTGGTTTGAGGAAAGGGCGTTCCACGCTTCTGAGGAAGCCTTAGTGAGCGTATGACCTGTTTTCAGCGGAACTCCTGGCTCAATGCAGAAGCCCACCTCGCCGTCAATAAACATACGGTACTTATATTCGCCCGTACCTCCTGCGGTATGACCGTTGATTACGGCACTTGAATTGTACCTCATTGCGTTCCCATCGCTGTCATAGGTGTGTTGGAATGTGACTGTTCCGATGTCGCCTGCGGCAAATGCCGTTGTTGCAGGGACTAACGATACAGCCGTGACCGCCGCCATCAAGAGAGCAGCAGTCTTTTGAAATAGTTTACGAATTTTCATCGTGTACCTCCTGTAAAATTAGTTTCGTATTTTGCCTAAGACTGAAAAAGCTGCCCATTTACGGACAGCTTAAATATTTCTTTTCTCGGATAGTCTTGGCAGTATTTAGGGGGTGAGGTGTGGAGAGGGGGAAGCCGAAAAAATGGCTATCCACCCAAACAGGCAGACCTCGCCCTCGGTGTGCGGCTATCTCTCTTGGGCTTTGTTCCGTTGCAGGTGTCGGTTGTAGAACTCCAACGCTTTGACAACAAAATCCGTTTCCTGTCCTCTGGGGATTGATTTCGGAATGAGCTTGGTTATCCGTTCATCATGGAAAGCAGGCTTTTCCTTTTGGTTAGGCTTTTCTTCCTCCATAATGGATTGGATAACCTCGTCTGTGAGCTTGCCGTCTTGGTTAAACTTTTTCATTTTGATAGCCTGTGCCAATGACGGGGTAGCATCGTTGTACTCCATAGCTTCAAGCAGTGAGTATTGCTGTTCCTCGGTAAGATATGAGATTTCCACCGCAGGACGGAAAGCGATACGCTGTTCATCAACCATTTGCAGGATTTCGGGTACAAGCTCGGTCAAGCGGA
>JAFSBM010000122.1 GCA_017437285.1 Ruminococcus sp.
TCATTAATTCTACACACGTAATCCAACATTGCTAATGTATAAAGGCATTCAGCAAGCCAGTTTTTGTGATAATACTCCATAACGAGATTGTTGATTATTACATTCTTTAAAAATTGTAAATCGCCCTCTCTACGAAGCATATGACACATATTACTCTTAAAGTTCTCAAAAGATTCTCTTTTTTCAGTTGTAGGCATAATCACCCCTCCGTTTCTGTGTTATTTCTTAATATAATTATATCATACTTTTTTTCGAATATCAACAGCTTTTTGAAATTTGTTATGCTATAATAGCACAAAATCCCCCGACCACCGAAGCAGTCAGGGGGAAAATTGTTCTCAAATTGTGCTATAATAGCACAATTTACAATGTAAGTTTTGGCTTTTTTGAAAGAAGATTATGTGCAGCATCCTTATCCTTTTCATTGATTTTCACATATGTTTTATCATCAATAGTGTTAGTTTCAAAGTAGATACCGTTCTTTTCCAAAAGGCTTATAGCTTCTGGAGTACACTCTCCGATATAATACGGTTCAGCTATTGTATTTATATCAGGAGTTTTTTCAATACTTTCGTCTGCAACTTCTTCAAGCATTTTTGTCAATTCATCAAGTCTTTTTGTTTTTTCTTTGAGTTCTTCTTCACGAGGGAATGGAACATCGAGCTGCGTTTTAGCTTCTTCAAGCTCTACAACAAGTCCGTCAAGTTTTCGATGTGCATCAATCAAACGTCTGTCCATTGTGCTAATCAGATTATCAAGCCTTGTGAAGTTACCAGTTTCGCTACCTCCGAGAGTTGTTATATGCTTTGCTTCGCCCTGGAGCATACCGCTATAACTCTTTTCAAGAGGATTATATGCTACAAGTAGCTTGAATCCTCTGTAGTTTCCTATTTCGTGATTCTTGCTGTAATCTTTCTCAACGGCTGCCTGAAATGCTGCTATCAATGCTTTTCCTGCTTCTTCTTTGTCAGTAAACACCTTACCATTAATTTCAATTGAGGGGAATACAGCCTTACCGTCACTATCATATGTTATTGGAGATTTTTTCGCTTTTTCAATATCTGCTGTAATACCATTTATTTCATTTTTCAGATATTGTATCTTCATTGGTAGATGTGTTGTTACTTCATTCTGCAACTTGTAAAGGTTGTTTTCGTGAGCCGATTTAAGCATTTTAAGTTTGCCTACTTCAATGTCAAGGTCCATTTTCTCTTTTATGAGAGGATTTCCTGCTGACAATGCCTTTACCTCTGCATAAGATAATGTTACTTCGTCCATATCCTGACAAGAACGAACAGGAGATTTACTTGTCATAATCTGACTAATGAATTTCTGTTTGTTTTCGAGCATCTGGTATAAATAAGCATCAAATGTCCCCTCTGTTACATATCTGAAATGGTCAACGTGTTCATTTTCATTACCCTGCCTTACCATTCTTCCACGGCGTTGGTCCATATCAGCGGGTCGCCAGGGAGCATCGAGGTCGTGTAATGCAACAAGCTTTGTCTGTATATTTGTTCCAGTACCCATTTTCTTTGTTGAACCAATAAGTACTCTTACATCGCCCTTGCGGACTTTAGCAAAAAGCTTATCCTTCGCTTCTTCCGTTGCAGCATCGTGTATGAATGCTATTTCATCAGCAGGAACACCCTTTGCAATAAGCTTATTCTTAATATCATCGTACACAGAGAATCGCTCACCTTTTTTCTTTTTGTCATTACTGCTTTGAGGAACACCCAAGTCGCAGAAGATTACCTGTGTAAGCCGTTTATCAGCAGTTTTATCCCATATGTCATATACATTATTGATACACGTATTCAATTTTGAATTTTTATCATCAGGCAAATCAGGATTCATAAGTCTTTGGTCAAGTCCGATTTTTCTACCGTCATTTGTAATCATAGGCATATTATCGTCCTTGCGGTCAACTTCTCGTAAACGTATACGTTTTGCACGTTCAGCCAGGTTTTCAATCATTGATTTTTGTATTCCAGACGGTTGAGCAACAACTGAATGCATAGTACATTCTGGTGTTTTCAAACCAAGCATATCAGCAGTTTTAATATCAGCACATTCCTTGAAAAGAGCCATAAGTTCGGGCAAATTATTGAATTTCGCAAAACGTGTTTTCATCTGGTATTTATTGCCCTCTGGTGAAAGCTGACTTTCTGTTACCGTTTCAGCAAAATTAGCCGCCCACATATCAAAGTGATTTAGCCCTGTTTCTCTTAACAAATCACTTTGGAGATATTTCTGCATATTATATATTTCAGAAATACTATTGCTTACTGGTGTACCTGTTGCAAAGATAAGTCCTTTGTTGTTTGTAATTTCATCAAGATATTGACATTTAAGATACAAGTCAAAGGTTTTCTGTACATCATCGTTAGTTGCTATTCCCGATATATTGCCCATTTTCGTTGCAATAAACAGATTTTTAAACTCGTGGGCTTCGTCCAAGATAAGTTTATCAATTCCAAGTTCTTCGAAATCAACAACATCATCACGGCGAGGTGCTTCAATTAACTTTCTAAGTTTTATTTCAAGAGATTTCTTTGTCCTTTCCAGTTGTTTCACCTGGTAACTCTGTCCGTTTTGTGCTTTTAATGCAGCAATTGCTGCAACAATTTCATCAATTTCTCTTTCCAAGAGATTTTGCTGACGCTCCTTTGAAATAGGCAGATTTACAAGCTGTGAATGACCGATAATAATACCGTCATAATCTCCAGTTGCAATTTTTCCGAAAAGCTTTCTTCTGTTGTTTTTTGTAAAGTCCTTTGATGTTGCCACAAGTACATTAGCATTGGGATACAGCTTAATGAAATCAGCACCTATCTGTTCAGTAAGATGATTAGGAACACAAATCATTGCTTTATGGTGTAATCCAAGCCGTTTGCCTTCCATAGCAGCTGCTATCATTTCAAAGGTTTTTCCTGCCCCGACTTCGTGAGTAAACAACGTATTACCGCCATATAAAGCGTGTGCGACAGCATCTCTCTGATGTTTGCGGAGCTGTATTTCATTATTCATTCCAGGAAATTCAAGCACAGAGCCGTCATATTCACGGGGACGAATACTATTAAACATACGGTTATATGTTTCAACGACTTCTTCTCTGCGAACAGGGTCAGCGAATATCCAGTTTTTAAATGTTTCTTGTAATTGTCTTTGTTTTTCCTGTGCAAATTCTGTTTCTTTTTGATTAAGTACATATGCTTTCTTTACGTCACGTTCAATTGCATCTTTGACAACTGTGTTTTTCAAATTAAGACAATCTTCAAGCAGTTCATAAGCTGAACATCTTTGTGTTCCGAATTTTGAATTTGCGGCAGTATTATTCTTTTCAGAACTTTTATTTGGAATAAACCAGGTTGAATTGATTTCAGCGTATTGTACTGTAACAGAATCCTTATAACCTAATCCGAAATCCTGTTTATATTGAGGAGTTTTGAAAGTGTCATACATAAACTGCTGAATTATTTCAGGCTTAACACAGGGAGAACCGAGCTTTACATCAATATCTGCTGCTTCGATACGAGTGGGCATAGCAGCTTCAAGAGCAGCAATATTATGTGCATATCTGCTATCGCCAGCGTGAAATGTTTTCATATATTCAAGCTTTGTCCTTATATTACCTGACAGATATTCGTCAGAAGCTTCAAGTCGAGGTTTGCCGTTTTCGTCCATTTTTATTGGATTTTCAAATACAACACCTTTTAATTCTGACAAAATCTTTTCTTCGGAAAAGCCTGTCAGTTCCTGCATATATGCCATATCTACACAAGCTTTTTTTGCAAGCGACAATGTAAGTGCTTCTGATGAAGTATCAGCTGATGTAACATCATTTTTGGCAAGAATTGTACGCTTTTCAAAAATAGCTGCTTTTTCAGAAAATTCTTCACCTTTGTATATTTCAAGTGATGAAAGTAATGGTGCAGAGCTGTCCTCTTTAATTGCTTTTACATTGATTTTATCGTTTAATCGTCCGTATTTTGCTACAAATGAATCATAAACAGCATTCAGTTTTGTTTGTAGTTCGTGGAGCTGCTCATCAGAGCCGTTATCAAGCTGACAAGCTATCAGTTCACGTAAAGTATCACGGATATCTATCATAGCCTTTATGCGAGGAATATCTGATTTCTTACCGTTGAAAAGCTCCATTTCATCGTTATTTCGATAATAAATCTTGTCGTTGATTACAGCATAGCTAAAATTCTTTATTCCTGACGGTATTTCAGCAATTGTATCTTCAACAGCCATTTCTTCACGATTTTCTAACACCTCAAAATTAATGTGTTTTATAGCTTCTGATAATTGTTCTGATAAATCAGCACCCTCTATAGCTTCACACATTGTATCATCATTTCCGTGACCATACAGCTTATTTCCTGCGACTATATTACCAAGTACCATTTGCGGATTATCAATGAAATACTGATTAACAGTAAGTCCATTATCTGTTTTTCCCAGGTGTACCCAATCTGGAGTAGAAAATGGGGTAAGCTCAATTGGAATTTCACGTTTCTGGAGAAAAATAATATCAGAAGTGACTTCTGTTCCTGCATTATTTTTAAAAGCATTATTCGGCAGACGAATAGCTCCTACAAGTTCAGCACGTTCCGCAAGATATTTTCTCACATCTGGATTTTTCTTATCAAGAGTTCCTTTTGATGTAATAAAGGCAACAATTCCTCCAGGCTTCACTTTATCAAGAGATTTTGCAAAAAAGTGGTCGTGAATCTGGAAATGATACTTGTTATATTTAGGCTCATTAAGAGAGTATGCACCGAAAGGTACATTACCAATAGCAAGGTCAAATGAATTATCTTTGAATAATGTCTTTTCAAAGCCTGTAATACGTATATTAGCATTCTGATAAAGCTGTTTTGCTATTCTTCCCGAAATATCATCAAGCTCTACACCATACAGATTTGATGAAGAACGTATATCTTCGGGCATTTTGCCGAAATAGTTACCGATACCCATTGCAGGCTCAAGGATTTTACCGCCTGTGAAACCGTTATTTCGCAATGCTTCATACATCTTTTCAATAACAAGTGGTGAGGTGTAGTGTGCATTAAGAACGGAAGCTTTTGCAAGTTTATATTCTTCGGGAGTGAGCAGTTCTTTAAGCTCTGAAAATTCCTTTTTCCAATCATCGTGAAAATCTTCAAAAGCATTTTTTAAACCGCCCCAACCAACATACTTTGATAGGATTTCCTGTTCTTCTGGTGTTGCTGTTCTTTCTTCCGCTTCAATTGTTTTAAGAGTTTTTATTGCTTCAACATTAGCACGGAATTTTGTTTTTGCTCCACCCTCACCAAGTTTATCATCGGTTATTGTGAAATCAGTTTTTGTTGTATTATCCTGGATAATTTCAGACTGCTTATTTTCAAATTCATTTACTTGCAAAACTTCTTCAGGAGCTTCTTCTGTAGGTAATATAATATCATCTGTAATATGTTCATCAAACATACTAAGCTGACTTCCCTCTAAAGTCGGAGTAATTACATCATCGGCAACACTTTGAGCTATACGGACTTCATTTTCTGTAAATACCTTGTCAATGTCAATGTTATTCGTCATATTTCCCCATTTATCAGGGATAACAAGCTTATTCCAATTGAGATTATCAGTATTGAATATAATCCTGTCAACGCTTTCATTCGTCCGAACAATGCCTTTTTCTGCAAGTCTATTCCTTAGTTCTTCTGTAGGAGTAATATCTATTTTTGCAAGACTTCCTTTACCCTCGATTATTAAAACATCAGGATTGTCTGTCTGATACATACTCCTTGTAACTTCTGAATATTCGATAGCTGTACTTTCCTGTGTAAGCTTATCACTTTTACCGAGATATATTCCCTCTCTTGCCAATTTATGCCTATCCACATTCTCTGTGACCGCATAAACTGTACCATTTGACATTGTTTCATTATATGAAATGCCTACATCGTCAGGATATATACCTTGCATTGATACTACGGTATATTCTCTGCCTTTGTAACTGAATATATCACCTAATTCAATATCATCAACTTGTGTATCATTTAATACAGCAGCATTGTGTTCAAATATTTCATCTTCCGAGCTGATTATAATTTCTTCTGAAACATCATCATTGACAGCTACAATATCTTTGCTTGCATCGAAAATATTTGCCATTTCCTGCCCCTCAGTTTTTTCTGAATGAACATTTGTAGTTTCGGAAGATTCCTGTTCAACAGAAACGACACTTTTTTCATTGCTTTCGGCAAGATTTTTTCTGATTACACGCTCAAGCTCACTTTCAAGAACTTTCAGACTGTGATTAAACAGATTTTGACTAAGTTTATCTCTGTTTCCGTATGTACGGCGATATACTGGACGTTCAGAAAATGCCCTGTCAATGATATTTTCTGTAACATTATTTTTTGTTGCAAATTGCTCAATTCTATCGAAAAATAGTTTTTGCTCTGCTGAAAAAGAATGATTAAGATTTAATTCATTAAACGCATTATGAATAGCTTCTTCATTAACAGAAAAAGCGGAGGGTTTTGTTTCCTCCGCTTCTTTGCTTAATATGCTTCTATCAGTTCCTTGATTATTATCTCCTGTGCTGACATTTTGTAATTGTTCATCAGTCCTACCCAAGCCAGAGGATTTCTTGCTTTCAGTTCTTCGTCTGTTCCGTCAGCTTTCGCCATTGCTGCTACTATCTTTTCTTCCATCTCCGCTGCCTGTTCGTCTATCGACACCAGATGAGGAACTAACTCTCCGCACATCAGCATCTTGCTGTATGTTGCTTTGTAGTTCTCCTTGAGATACTTCTCCCTCATCCTGCCGTAGCGATATATTGTCGGTGTGTCCTCCTCGTTGTCCCCTGGAAATGTCGGGCGATATGTCATTGTTTCCTCGTTCAGAACGTAAAGTATTCCGTTCTCGATTTTCTCCTTTGGTAAGTTCATTAGCAGAACTCCTTTCTTGAATTTTATACTCGTTTACATTTCGCTCTATCAGTTTGAGAACAGCTCCAGCTGTATCGGTTGTAACTCTGCCCAGGAAAGCTGTCAATTCTGGATTATCAATAAGACTTAATTTTGAAAAACAATCCATATTCAAATAATCCGATACATCAGTTCCTGTTCGTTTTGCTGTCATATATGCTGCACTTGCAGCAGCTATTTCAGCGACAGCCTTTTCAACCTCTGATTTTGGCGATTTTATTCCAAGTCCGTGATAAATGCTGTCAAATTCGCTGATATATTCAGCCATTTTCAATTTTGTCATTGATGAAGTCATTGAAATAATTGTCTTTTCGATGTTATTACTGTTAATGCCGCCCTGTCTACATAACATATCGTTAATAACATCACGATTGTCAGGAGATAATTGCCATATATAATGCTCTGGGTTTCTTGATTTACCGTTAGTTCTCGGCTCAGTATCTTCCATAGCATACACATAATGCAATTTTTTCTTTTCCTGGTCAAGCAATGCAATTTCATTACACCCCTGGCGAAGCTGTCGATTCATTCTGTTTACCGCAGTCCAGAAGCTAAAATCCGCACAGGCTCTTGTTTCTGGTCGTTGGGCATAAATCAGCAGCTGGTCCTCAAAGCTGTATTTGTACATTCTTGAAGCTGTTTCCAGAAAACCTAACCATTTTTCACTGTTTTCGGTTAATCCACCAATTGTGTTTGTGAAAAGCTGCTCATAAGTTTCGTACTTGTTCTGCACTTTTAAAGTTCCTCCTGTAAATAATAGTATAACACTTTAAAGTGAAAAAGTCAAGTTTTAAAGGGCAGTTTTTCAAAAATATTATTATACGCATTGGAAAAAGAAAAAGGGCGAAACATTCAACAATATCAACACACGACAACGCATCAACGACACCTGAAATAGATTTGTCAGGCAAAACTATACAAGCTGTAATAGCACAGTATTACTATAGTTAAGTATAATATTATATTAAACCTGATATTTTTTCTTTTTCCAAATGTAATAGTAATTGGGTACTCAATATGACTTTAAATTTGCGGACTACCCCTTAAAAAATTAATGAAAAAAGACTTGACTTTTTTTAGTTCCTGTGGTATACTGAATTTGTAAACCACTTCTAATTTACGCAGATTAGAATTATGTGATTTGTTGAATTGCGGTTGTATTTGCGGTACAACCGCTTTTCTTTTTCTTCTCTTGAATGAGCCTTTAACGTACAGTATCAGAATATAATGGTTATCAACGTATACTCGTCTGTTCTCACGGCTCTTACGGCAGCTCTTTCTGATGAGCTTTAATGTTTCGAGTTCTGCTATGGTCTTAATCACTGTTTCACGCTTCATTCCTATCTGTACTGATATATCCTTGTAACTATTCCAACAGTCGCAAATCTGTGTGTTATAGCTCTTGCAGATAAACAGATATATCATCATCTGACGAGGGACAAGCTGTCCGAAAACAGAACGGTCAACAAAAAAGAAGCTGTTATCTGTTGACAGCTTCTTAATCTTATACATATATGTCCCTTTGTATCCGTTACGCTTTACGGAGCGTTTTACAGGCTCTACAAGGGACTTTTTTTCAAGTGATGTAATTACTTTAGCAACTGTTTGAACTGCTTTTATTCCGCATTTTGAAGCAATTGTAGCCTGTTTAACTTTTATTGCTGCTGCACCGTCAAGCATTGTGTATTCCGAGGGCAGACTGCATAAGTAAGCGTATACTGTCAGCTCCGAAGCTGTAAGCTTCAGGTCGAAAATGCTGTTGCTTAATTTGAAAACGCTCATTTTATTGCTCCTTTCTTTAAAATATAAAAAGCACCTACAAATGAAGGTGCTTAAATGAAATATTTGATTATTATTCAAGTGGCTGCATAATATTTTCAGCAATATCTAAAAGCCATTGTTGACGTTTGTTTTCATTCTCTGCCTTGTGGATGATGTTCATAAAATACGATTCCTCAAACTCTATTTTTTGTTGGTAAATGATTTCACCTGTGTTTCTGTTGTCTACATAGAACATCATGGATTCACTAAGAGTTTGACCATTCAATGCATTCTGCTTGTGAAAAGCAAATCTGAAATGAAGATTTAAAAATTGTCCGTCTTTATTGATAAGTTGTTCATATTTTGATGAAACATTATCGTTGTTGATAAAATCAGCATCTGGAAAGGCTTTTAATGCTTCATAAAGTGGTGAGTTGATAAGTATTTTCTGTTTATATAGTCTTTGATGAATAATGCCAAAATAAGCAAAGATATATGGCAGATTAGCTTCTGATAACCACGGATAGCAATATGCTCTGTTTACAAGATATTGATTTAATGCATTTCTCCAAAAATTCGGAGTACATTGTATTCCAAGTTCCTTTCCTAAAATGTATATAACACGGTCAAACTGCGAACGTAACAGGTTGTATAGTTCAATTACGCTTTCATCAATTTCAGGTAATCGCTCATTGTCATCAAGTTCTCTTCGTTCATTTTTTGATGAATATGGGCAATATTCGTATTTTATTTGATTCCATTGAGCTAAGTCGGGAATGTTTTTTCCGGTATGTTTTCCGTATGGTGTAGGAGTAATTTTATTTAAAGTTCCAATTAACTGAACTGGATTTAAGCAAGAAGGACAAATGCCATATTGCTGAATCTTGCTTTGCTTATTTATCTGCTCAAAGGGGTATCTTCGCTCTGTGACTGCTGTAAAATTATCTTCTGTCACTTCATATCTTGGTGCGGTGCGAGTAGCTTGGATTTTAAAATATTTCATTTTACTCTCTCTTTCTTGGAAAATTGCTATCGAAATAGCTTATATCTTTATCATAAGCATAGTCGGTGTTATAGATGCTATCAATATCACTTAGCCAACTTTGAGGAAGTTTCGGCAAATCACCGTTTTTAATGGCAAAAGTTATACATTCAAGCACTGTTGATAATCCTATTGAAAATTCATGTTCTTTATCACGCATCATAAATACGACTTGTTCAAAGCAGTTATCGCAACAGATACGCTCTGCTTCTTTCATCTCAGCACGTGTAAAAAATATTTCCTTATGATTTTTGTTTAAATCATTCATAATTATAATTCCTTTCTGATTATAGCACACATCTTGTACATTGTCAATTTTCTTATTAACCGTTATCTTGAAAAAATTGACCGTCAAAGATAATATTGATATTATTTTTCTGCACATATTCAAAAAATTCAAACAACTCATCAAAGTTTACCTGAAGCTGCTTGGAACTGGCTTCAAAAAAAGGTACGTAGCCACCAAAACTATATTTTCCTTTTTTCTTTTCTATTGCCGATAACATTACACTATTTCCAACATCATCGAAACGGCTTATTACTATGTATTTTGGTGGTGATGATGTTCCTTGTTCACTTAAAGTATCTGTTGCTATCAATTCATCTGCAAGTTCATAGTAATCTTTAATTGTTATTCTATTTTCGTTGCTCTTTGTTCGTCCTACAAGGTAGTCGAGGCTTACATTAAAACAATCAGCTAATGCGATAAGCGTGTCAAATGACGGCTTGCATCGCCCTGCTTCCAATGCCTGATAAGCTCTTTCAGCGTAATTGATTGCAGCAGCAACCTCTTTTTGTGTCATTTTCCTTAATTTGCGTATTTCTTTTAAGCGTTCGTTAAACATAGCTTTTTATCCTCATAAAGTATCCATCATTTTTCTGCGTTCCTCAACAAATTCAGGTTCATCATATCTTTCTAACGCTTCCCTTAAAATCTCAACATCTACTTGATATACCCAACGTTCAGGAGAGTAATGGTCAAGTTCACAGCTTGTCAGTAGTGGCTTAGGAAGTGAACATAACATTTTTACAGTTTCTTCTCTCTCAGATTTAATGCAAGCTTCAAAGTACTCCACTATTGATTTTGAGCATACTCTGCAAGTGACATAATCTGTAGTGAAAGATGTTATTTTATATTCATATTCTTTCTCCAAACAGAACTTTTTAAATTCGCTGAATATATCACGGCTGAACTTCACATCGTTTTCTTCGCTGTTATCAGAAGTTTCTGTTCGTCCTACAAGGTAGTCGAGGCTGACATTAAGATAATCTGCTATTTTTATCAAAGCATTGAGCGAGGGAAGGCATTTTCCACTTTTCCAATCGCTTATATTTCCTTGGGATATTCCAATTTCCTTTGCCAACTGGGATATTGTTATCCCCATTTTTTCAATTATCGTAAATAGTGCCGTTTGTTCCATTTTCATCTTTCCTTTCTTCTTGACTTTATCGAACATTCGATGTATAATAAATATCAAGAAATATGCAGCAAGGTATATTCTTCTGTTTCCATATAACTTTTTATTGTTTCTTCTACATTCTCAAAAGTATTTAACTTTAACTCTTTTTCAGTTTTGCTTGATAAATCATCGTTTATGATATCAATAGCTGATGTTATTTCTGCTATTGATATTTCTTTTATTCTTGTCAAACACCCCAAATGTAATTGGTTATCAATGGACGATTCAAAGCTAATATTTCCTACATCAATTACTGTTTCATTATCCTGTCTTGAAAACAGGAAACCATAAATAATCTTCTCTTTTTGGCATCTGTCATAAAACAGAAGTTCGATGAACCACTCGTTTTCAAGGCTAACCGTTGTATATTCTAATTCGGATATGAAATTACGAACTATCAATAATAACTCTTTCATAATTGACCCTTTCGACAAGTGTCTGTTCTTCCTACAAGGTAGTCGATACTGACATTCAGATAATTGGCTATGGTAATCAAAGCATTAATTGACGGTTGACTTCGTCCGCTTTTCCAGTCGCTAATGTTACCAGTCGATATGCCTGTATCATCTGATAATTTTTTTGCAGAAATCTCTCTTTCGGCGAGGATTTTGAATAAATTGCTTATTTTCATTTTATATTTCCTTTCGCTTGACATTCTCGTAAATACGAGGTATAATATGAATAGTGTTTTACGAATTAATTCTATATTTCTAACAATTCTATGGTTTTTAATTTATCCACCCATAAGGATACACAGCCAAACTCGCCCTCACTATTAATATATTTCTTATCTTGTGAAATAAATATTAATGCATGAGGTTTGTTATTATCCTCTTTACATGGTTGAATAACTATTTTAAAAACTTTTCCTGTATACGAATTGCCATTTGTATCAATAGCTTTAATGCTGTTATTTTCTTCAATAAACATAATTTTTAGGAGGAAGCATATGAGATGTACAGATTTTCAATTTCTCGCAAATAATATGATTGATAACAATATTGATAAAGAACATTATAATTTTGTTTACAATGATTTTCGATTTGATGTGATTTTTTCTATAGCTTCACAAGGTTATGAAATACTTGTAGCTATTCACACTCACAACTGGGGTTGTGTGCTGAAAATGGATGAAAATTATTTTGTGGAAATGCCAAATAATGATTATTTTGCACTCTGCAGAATATTGAATTTAAATTGGAATGAAAATCATTTTAATTCATCTGCGTTCCTCAGACTCCTTTCTGAAAATGCTCCTCGTCATTCTAATCGACAAGGTGTTAGTTATATTGAACTTAGAAATTATCTTCCTTATCGTCACGTTGATGAAAAAGATAAAATTTATTTCTGTGGTTGGAATGACCATAATAAAGATAAAAGACAAGCACATAATTTTGATAAAACCGAATTTTATTTTGGTAAAAGAGTTGCTGATTATTGTAGGAAAAATAATATAAGTTCTATGTGGACTGATATTCCAAGAAATGAACCTCATTTTGTTTACCCTTGGGAATAACTCTCCTAATTTATTGGGTTTTCTTTGATGTTAACAGTCAATTTAATAATCGAATTTTATTATGTGAATGGTTTCAAAAACAAATAAAAGAACTTAGTTCTGAAATCACAGAATACTGATTTATCGCATATTATTGTAAGTTTATCATTTTTCTTTTCAAATGGTATTCTGAAATCGTAATTATTATCAGCACAAAATTTCTTGAATTTTTTGTACTGCCGTTCATTTAAAGAAAACATTACGATTTTTTTACCTTTTCCTATTGAGCCTATCATTATTTTATTCATATTGCACTCCTTGTTTACCCCGTTCTTTCAGAGCCGTGTAAACATTTGTTTTACAATCAAAACGATACTTCTCATCTAAAAAGACAATATATTCATCAGTATAGATTTCAGGACTTGCTTGATATTCAGATTTATTCACTTTAATATCTCCAATGTTATATGTCAAGCATTCCTGGTCATCAAAAATAAATTGTTTGTTTTTTAGCTCTATTCCGCAAATCACGTATGATATAAATAGGTATTTATACGGTGTAGTGAGATTTGAAACATTTATTTTCTCATTTAAAAAATCTGTTTGCGATAAAAAAGATAATTCCATTTCACGTAGCTTGTCTTGCTCTTGAACAGCTTCTTCATTGAACTCAGATAGATTTTCTTTACAAAAAGTATTATAATATTCATTGATATAATTTTTAGATGCATCGACAAGCTGAAAATAATCAGCGGTTTCGAGCTCTGTATTAAAACATTTAAGCACCTTACCGTCTTTGAAATCAATAAGATAGTAGTATACTGTGTTAAAATATATCTCTTTCTGATTCTTAAGGATATATTCTCTGATGATGTTTCTGTAATCTAAACATAAACTCATTTCAAAGTTCCTTTCTGTAGAAGACGAATAACATTGTATCCATATATTTTATTCGGATAAGTGAACTTATCCCCGAAATCGAGAATAAAGTATTCATATTCACCTAAACATGACATAAATATCTGAATATCGAATTTAGGCGATTTATTGTCAATAAATATTGTGCCGTCTGGCTCTATCACTCGTATATGTTGTGTTGGATAAAGCTCTTTAATAGAATCGCTTGATACATATATGTTATTCTTTATGTATAATTGACCATAGCAAAACAATTCCCCTTCAATTTCAATAAGTCTTTTTCTGCATATATCTCCAAAGGGGCATCTTCTCCTGCACGTTTTATTATGCCAGGCTTTGTTGCTCCAAAGCTTACGTCCGATTTTGTCTACTGCTAACTTGAACAGCATATAATTCTCAGTTGTTCTCAATTCCCAATGATAATCGGATTGGATTTCGTTTGGTTCATCTTCTGATAGTGCGTTCAGAAGTTCCTCTTTTGTACACGAATTCTTCTCCATTACATCGAGGATAACTTCATCGATTACTGCCTGTTCTTCTTTTTTTGACTTGTATATAAGGCTCTTAAATTCCTCATACATTACGTATTACCGCCTTTCTGTTTTCTTTCGTGCTATTATAGCACATTTTTTTGATTTCCTATTGACAACACCCTATTGAATAGGGTATAATATATATAGGGAGGAGGATTTTAATTGACAAGATTATTTGTAATAATGCCCGAATTTGAAAAACAATGGGCAAAAATGGGACTTACTGATAAAGATTTACAAAGACTTCAATATCAGCTTCTTGAAAATCCTTTTGGTGGAGCTGTTATGCAAGGAACTGGAGGTCTGCGAAAAATACGATTTGCCTTTGAAAAACAAGGAAAAAGCGGTAGTGCAAGAGTTGTATATGTTGATTTTGCGGTATATGAAAAAATCTTCTTGATTACTGCTTATCCTAAAAACGAAAAGGATAATCTGTCGCAGGCTGAACGTAACGGTATCAAAAAGTTGATTGAAGCACTTGAAGATAAGCTGAAAGGAGAATGATTATGGGTGTATATGATAGCATTATTCAAGGCTTGAATGAAGCCATTGACTACGAAAAGGGAAATGTTAAAGCAAAAACAGCATTGCTTTCTGTTGCTCCGTTACCCGACATAAAAAGTTCTGATATAAGAAATCTTCGTCAGGAGCTGAATATGACACAAGTTGTATTTGCTGCCGTTGTCGGTGTTTCTGTTAAAACCGTTGAAGCGTGGGAAACTGGTACAAACACACCGTCAGGAACTGCAAGACGTATGTTATCACTTCTCAAATCTGACCCTCAAATTCCTCAAAAATACAATATCCTCTCATAATAAATTATCCGCTCTGATTACAGGGCGGATTTTTTCGTGTTTATTAAGGATTTTATTTTCTAAAGATTCAAGCAGTTTCCAACAGCACTACGTGGGTTTATACTCTTTTTTTCATCTTTATTTTCGTTACGCTCCTTTGAAAAATCATTAATTGGATTACTAATTATCACATCTTTTTCAGTTAATTCGAGATTCTTTAAAATTTCTTTAATCTGAAACTGGTCATAATTCGTTTTCATCTATCTTCTCCTTATTATACATAGTTTTATTACTTTTGTCAAATCTTACTGTTTTTTACCAAATTTTCTTTATAGTTAATAAATTCTTCTTCCTCTTTGTAATTATTAAGATGTAAATAATCGGAAAGAAGATTAGACAAATTGCGGTATTCTTCAGTATCTGTATCTATGCTGCGTAAATCCTCACATAATATGTTAAACGTTTCAATAATACGTTTGCAGGAAATTCCATTTGCCACTCTAATAGCTGTTACATAAACAGAAGTATCTGTAATTCGTATTACTTGAGGGATTTCTTCTATTCTCATTCTATCATACAACAGCATATTTTTAATCAATTGTAAAGCATTTGAGTGCCAATCAATGTATTTATCAATCTCTGATTTTATATCCATATATTCAATTACCGCCTTTTACTGTATACTCATAATTATTTTCACTAACCAGTATTCACTCTTGTTTTATCTCGTAAAATCTATCAGAATATTTTGAATTAGGCTGTATGTTCATTAATTCAGCCATTCCTGATTTTATCAATTCCTCTTGTACCATTGTTTTACCGTCTGATAGGTAGACATAAGCAAGCGTTCTGCCGTAATCGTCTATCTTGTCAATGTCATATTCCAAATATACTTGCTGTCCTGATAGTAACTCAGCAGTCCATTCAGAAGCTTCTTTGCCACTTTCGCTATTTTTAGTTTCGTCAGGATGTACACTTTCGGGAGTATCAACTCCGATGAAACGTACTTTTGTTTCCTCACCGTCAATATTAACGATGATTGTATCACCGTCAACTACACGGACTACATCATATAATCCGTGTAGTTCAGGTTCAGATACTTCTGAAACCGATGATACTATGACAGTTTCCATATCATTAATATCTGGTGTACAAGATGTTAAGACAAATGGAAGAACGAAAAATATCAATTTATCATATAACCTGGTTTTTCTCATAAAATCCACCTTTATTTTCTCACTACTCCCCTTTGCACAGGCGGAGGTTTGGTCAGATATGCTTCAAGTTCCTTGTTCATATCCTTTGTTTTAAGTTCGTGATTAACGACTTTATAGCCTAAACTTTCATATTTAGGCACGTATTTAGCAACAGCATCTCGTCCTGCTTTGTCATTATCCAGGACAAAGTGTATCTCTTTTACTTCTGGATGAGATTTCAAGTAATGCTCCAGGGCAACATCAGATGTTCCTGCAAGGCTTATGCGTGAATGTGCTTTCCAGGCATCGGGATTTTTTGTGATGTGATTTGCCATTGTAGCGTGACTTAACAAGTCTATAGAAGCTTCGAATACATAGAGCTTTCCGTTACTGTTTGTGCCGTCCATTGAAAAAGCGTATTTTTTATCACTTCCCTCACAATCCCCTCGATACTGAACTTGCGTATTAGTTCCACGCACACAGGCAAATGCCGCTTTGTTTTCCTCGTTATATCCAACGAATATAGCATTATTTCTTTCATCCTGGTATATTTTCTTATCTGCAATCATTTTTGAGATTATATTTACATCAATAAATCTGGATTTATTCAGATATGCAAATACTCGTGAAAATTTACCCTCACATTTTTTAGGCAATGAAAGTTCCTTTACTTCGGGAATTTTTGGTGCTTCTGTTTTTCTTGGCAAAGGTGTGTATGCTGCCATTGAGCCGCCTACAAGTTCAACAACTGCGTCCTGGAATGACATTCCCATATTCGCCTGGAGAAAAGAAATAGCATCTCCACCGCTTTCTCCGCTGCTCCACCGTTTCCAACCTCTGCGGTTATCAAAGATTGATAGGCTTGACATATCACCAGGGAACTTTTTATGTATCTTAATCTTATAGCTGTTGCCTTTCTTTTCAAGCTGATATCCCTTTGAAGTCAGATAATCCACAAGGTCAACCTGATTAGCAGCTGCTTTCTGTTCCTTTGTTATTTGCATAAATAGTTAGATCCTCCGTTTTTGTTTTGTTATCTGATATATTTCAGAACAGTCTGTACGTCCCACAAGGTAATCAAGGCTGACGTTCAGTTTGACGAGATTGATTATTGATATTCTTGAAATGTTTTACAATTAATTTGATGAAATATATTATAAAACAGATTATTCCTAACATTTCAAATCCTATTATCAAATAATTATTCTGGATTATGTTGATTTTAAATGGTTTTGCAATAATTGAAATCGCCATAATATATTCAGATATTAAGAAACAGAGATGAACGATAGCTTCAATTAGTTTTCTCTGCTTAATCGAATCACAGAAACAATATGTATTACACACCAATAAAATTGGCATAATCTTTTCTTCCATTTAGCATTATTTCCTTTCTATAGAATTTGTGCTATAATAGCACAATTTGATTACTTCTTCCTATCTGGAAATTGAAACGACACTTCTTTTTTATCCTTGTCAACGAACAAATAAGCATCAAATTCAGAGCCGTTTTTAGCCTTGAATCCTTTTATTATGTTTGTTCTGCCGTTCTGACAAAGGTGTATAACCTGATTTCCGGTTATTTTCTTTCCTGCAATTGTAGCGTTAATATGGAATTTACATCCTTTTGTCTTAAATCCAGAGCAGCCATAACCCCAATCGTGCTTACGGAGAGGACTATTGCAGAACGGACAAATAAGCTTCTGTTCAGTTTCTGATATAAATTTCTTTTCTTCTGAATTTGCTATAATAGCATACCATTCAGAAGCTTTTTTCTTTATATTATCGATGTATTCATCAAAATTGCCCTTGCCGATAGCTATATCATTCAGCTGCTTTTCAAGTTCGCCTGTCAGCTCCGCTGATTTCAGTTCATCGACAGGGAGAGTTTCAATAATATACATTCCAAGTTCTGTAGGATAAATTGTCTTACCTTTTTTAGCAATATAGCCTTTGGAGAAAAGAGATTTCAGAATAGGAGCTCTTGTTGCATCCGTTCCAAGACCTCTTTTCTGGAGCTTCATCAATGTTCTTGCTTCTTCGTCCTCGATTTTCTGTCCTGCAAGCTCCATAGCAGCAAGCAGTTCTGCTTCTGTATATCTCTTTTGAGGCTCGGTTATTCCCTCTGTAATTTTGTATTCGCCTGTCAAACCCTGTCCCTCTGATACTGTAGGAAGTTGCTTTTCTTCGGATTTTTTCTTTTCCGTTGTGAAATCCGTAAGTTTTACTACTTGCCAACTCTCATTTGTTACAACTTTTCCGCTTGCCTTGAAGATGTGTTCACCTACAGCAACCTTGACAATCGTGTTATCGTATTCTGCTTTAGGGTATATGATTCTGATGAGCGATACAGCAAGCAGTTCATAAAGCTTTTTTTCATCGTCTGTCAGGTTGTCAAGGTTGTCTGGAACATTAATTGTTGGAATAATTGCAGGATGACTACCAACTTTTGAATCATCAAAATGACGTTTCGTAAAATCTGCCCACTTGTCAATTTTGTACTTTTGAAATTCGGGTATCTCAAGAAGCTTTTCAAGTGTTTCTTTCACTTCGGGCATCATAGCTTCGGTAAGATGTTCTGTACTTGTTCGGGGATAAGCCATAATTCCTTTATCGTACAATGACTGCATTATAGCAGCTGTTTTATCCGAATCCCAATCAAGCTGATTACTTGCAGCAATCTGTAATTGTGTACTGTTAAAAAGCAGCGGAGCTGATTGAGATTTGTGTTTTGTTTCAATGTTTTGTACAATACCAGCCTTTCCGTTACACTCTGACAATGCTGATTTTGCTTCTGCTTCTGCTGTAAAATTGCCCTTTTCATATTCAGCCGTAAATTTTCCATTTGGAAAAGAAAAATCTGCTGTAAGCTTCCAGTAAGGTGTTTTTTTATGACTTTTTATAGCTTTTTCACGTTCTACAATCAGATTAAGAGTAGATGTTTGTACTCTGCCTAATGTAAGTAAAACGCTTTGCATACCCATTCCTGCACCGAATTTCTTTGTATCGGCAACAGTAAGATTAGTACCGATAAGCCAATCAGAAATATCTCTTGCACGACCTGCAAGGGCAAGGTCTTTTGCGTTTCCTGTTACTGTAGATACAAGTTGTTCCTGCGGCTCTTTAAGGTTATTAAAGGCTTTTCGGAGCTTTTCTTCGGTCAAGTCCTCAATCCACACACGTTTAAACGGCTTATTACATTTGCATATTTCGCACACATAAGAGAATATCAGTTCTCCCTCACGGTCAGCATCAGTAGCATTTATAAGCCAATCAGCCTTGTCAAAAAAGCTTTTTACAAGCTTTGCACATTTCAATGTTGCTGATTTAGGTGCTACTCTGAATGTATCAGGTATACAAGGAAATACATCGAGATTCCATTTTTCAAATTTACTGTCGTACATTTTAGCAGGAACAAGCTGTGCCAGGTGTCCTACACCGTGACAAAGTACAGCCTGTTCTCCCTTGAATTGAAATTCATACCAACCGACAGTAGGCTCATCTTTAAGGCAATGCCGTTTTCCTGCTTTCAGAGCGTGAGCAATCTCCTTGGCAAGCGAAGCTTTCTCTGCGTATATAACTACCATTGTTCTTCTCCTTAATTTATTTTGTGCTATTATAGCACATTTTTTAAAGTTCCTCTTTTTTCACTTTTCTGATAATTCATATCTTTTTCCGTTAATAGTGATTTCAGAAATTGAAATATCCTCTTTTTTGTCTATATTAGGAGAATCTGTTCTTCCCAATAAATAGTCAACTGAACAATTAAAATAGTCAGCTACATTACATAATGCATCGCCATTTGGAATACTGCCTTTCTTCCAATGTGCAGCTGTTGCATTGGAAAAACCTAATAGTGTACAGACAGCATAAGGTGTTGCATTATGCGATTTGCACAGCGAATGAAATCTTTCCCAGAACATATAATCACCTTTCTTAATTTTTTAAGAATAACCTATTGACTTCTACATTAAAGTATAATATAATGATTATAACTTAATTAGTAACTTTAAGGAGTTGTTGTTATGAGAAAATCATTTGTAGAAGTTGCAACTGAACATTTTTTTAGTTTTCTTTCTCGAAATCAATGGCTTTGTTTCATTGTAATTCTTGCGTTTCATATTTTACACAATCAAGATAGCGTGGCTATGAATACTTTAGTTAGTCAATATATACCTGATACCAAGATTTTAACTTTTACCAATAGCTTGATGACAATCATTTGTGTGTTGGTATATTTCTACTACTCGTTTAAAAAGTTCCGTGTTTTAAATGAGGATATGGAATGCTTAAAAGATATCAGAAGATTTGAAGCTAAAGAAGTTCTTGATAAATTAGTATGGTTATTACTTGTGAAGTACGGAATTAGCGTCCTTAATGTTTGCGTTATATCAAAACCGTTTTTCGACATTTTTATAGATGGATATATTCACATACTTTTCTTCCCTATATTTTGTATGTTGAGTATGTTGAGAGGGATTATCTATATGAATAATAAATTAAATAGCATTTATTGATTTTAATGTATTATCATCATAGTTGAATCGAAAGCACCTCTGCCTATTTTGCGGACAGACTCAGGAATATCGACAACAGGCAGTCTGTTACAGCCTTTAAAAGCATAATCACCAATAGTCGTAACCTTTTCGGGAATTTCTATACTCGTCAGGCTACGGCAGCCAGAGAAAGCATAGTGACCGATTGAAGATATATTCTCTGGCAGCGTTATAGAGATGATGTTTTTCTGACCTTTAAAAGCACCGTCACCAATTACTGTTACAGTATCTGGAACAAGCACGTGACTATCAGTTCCAAGATACTTTTTAAGTATATTTTTTTCAATGAGGAATTCAGATTTTTCCTCTGCTGTTTTTTCAGAAGCAGTATTCTGTGTAATATTTTCTTCTGCCATAATAAAAATCCTTTCATTTTTCTTGACATTTATTTATTTTTCGCTTATAATAGATATACAGACTTTTTGTCTGGTGAATTTTAGTTTACAAAGGAAATGGCTTGGTTTAATGACCGAGCTGTTTTCCTTTTTTGCTGTTCATAAATATCAGCTCCCGAATTGTGCTATAATAGCACAATTTTATTTTACCTTGAATAAGCGTTTCTTTGGCTTTGGCATAGGAGTATTGGAAAATCTGCTCAATATTTGCTTGTATACAGCAATGTTATCTGCACAAGGTTTAATCCAATCAGGACTGTTATGCAGTCTGTATGCGTTAATTCCTGACTTAATAAATTGCTTGTTGTACTTTATAAACTTTGATGAACTTACCCTGGGAAAAAGATAAAAATTATCTCTGGAATTTTCTGTATATTCGATGTATCTTGACAGACTTGATATATCCCACTCTGCCGATGAGCTTAACATAAGCTTTACATTACATTCAGAGTATGCCCTTTTTTGTATATCGTTCAGATAGCTGAAATCGATGATTATAACACCGTATTCCTTAATGATTTCCGAATATTTGCTATATGGATACACATCAATACCCTGTACATTAAGACCATTTTTCGCTGTTATAGGATTGATTTTATGAAATACGGAAAGATTTTCAAATGTGTTATCATCAGCAATTATAAGAGCTACACTATTTTTTTCAGATAGTGTTACAGCCATTTCAAATGCTGTATGTGTACATCCGTTGTGATGTTGCAATTGTGCTATTCCAATCACAAGTGTATTATTCATTTCCGTCTGTTCTTCTGGAATATATCTTACTTCATCAATAGAGAATCCAGTATTTTCTGTTACCGTTGGAAAATCAATATGAAGTTCTTCATAATGTTGTTCGTACACAGTATTTTCAGCAACAGCTGTTTCATCTGGTGTATCTTCTGTAAAAAGTTCTTCTATGAACTTGTCTATATCTTCTTTTTTCAAAGGATTATCAATTACTTCGATTATTTTTTCTATACTATAGCTTGATACTATATCGTTAATGCCGTTCTGTGTAAGAAATTCCGCTGTTGTGGCAAAATCTGTATTGTCTGTGATTTCTCCGTAGACATAAACAATACGCATATTAGGACTTTTTATACGAAGAAATGATATCAAATCATTCAGAATAAGTCCGTCCTTGCTGATTGGAACATTACGATACACAACAAGAATGTGCGGATTATGATGCTCCGCAATTCTCGTCATTGTATTACCTCTGATAATCATTTCAACACCAACGAGATTATGATTTGCATTTTTTCGCATTGCTGTTTCAAAATTTTTTCGCACCTTTTTATCGGCAAGTAATACCACGTTCATTTAATTTCACCCAGTTTCTTTTTAAGATTTTTAAGTTCGGATATGACATAATCCTTTTCAATTCCGTCAAATGTGCTTTTACAATCGGAGAAAAGAATAACTATGTAATTTTCGCTATTCACATAATTCTGCGACACAAGGCAGCTGCTGTTTGAATGAATAAAAACTGTTGTACAAGTTAGTGACATATATCGTTCTAAAGCAGTACTGTCAAGTGTATCACCGCAGATTTTTTCTTTTCCTTTGTATATCGTAACTTTCTGTATTCCGAACTCCATATGAAGCTGTTCTGCAAATTGCTTTATAATTCGCTGTTCGTTCATATCTTGTCCTTTCGTATTTCCTCAAAGTTTGTGCTAATCATTTCATATATTCTGCCGTTCTGCTTGATTCTCTTATCAAAAGGTATTACCTTTTTACCACAGATTATAAGTCCTGTTCCGACTTCACCAGTTTTCAGAAAGGCTTCCTGTGAGGGCGATAATTCAAACAGCTTTGATATTTCTATAAGGTTATCAGGATTCTGCTGTAAAAGTATCTTGAATTCCGCATTTGAAAGCATTGAACGAACCGCAGGAGAATTAAGTACATCGATGATATTCTGTGTAATTCCAGTTGCAACACCACCGTGTTTTCTGATACGGCTGAATACTTTCATAAAGAACTTGCCAGATTGAGAAGTTCCGCTGCCGTTTCCGTCATTGAACATAATTGAGAACTCATCACAGATGAGCCACGTTCTGATTCCACGTTTTTTGTTGGCAATAACTCTTTGCCATACAAATTCAAGAACGATTTGTAAACCAACAGCTCGGAGCTGTTCACCCATATCGAAAATATCAATAATAAGCAGCTTTTTATTTATGTTTATATTTGTCTTGTCTGCAAAGTTCTTAAGAGAGCCTTTAACATACAGCTCCATAATCAGAGCAAGCTGTGATGCTTCTGCTTCTGTCTGTGTTTTGAGTAAATCATACAGAGTTGTTAAAGTGGGGATTTTTGATGTATCTTTACCGCCACTCATACGAAAATCATAATAAGCCTGATGAATACATCTATCCAGAATTGATTTTTCCTCTGATGAAAGCGGAGTGCCTTTCATTGTTTCAACAACCGTAAGAATTAATTCAGCTTTTACTGCAACGGCATCTTTTCCCTCCTCGGTATATGACAAGTCAATATCAAAGATATTGTATTTTGTCGATGAGTTAGGAGAAAGTGTCAGTTTTTCTCCGTCAAAGTTTTCTTCTGTAATTAACGCACCATACTCATTATCAGGGTCTATTATGATAACTTCGTCATCAGGATATTTAAATGTCATATCTGTTAATTCAAGCTTAACAAAAAGTGATTTACCAGAGCCTGACGGACCGAGAACAAAGCCGTTAGAATTCATTTCGTTTGTTCTGTCAAGAACAATAGCAGAATTAGTTACTTTGTTGATACCATAAAATATACCCTTTTCGTTAAAGTAGGTGCGATAGGAAAAAGGGATAAGAATACCTGCTGCATCAGTAAGAAGATATGTACTTACTGCCTTTCTCAAATGATTAACACCGAAAGGAAGAACACTATTCATTCCCTGTTCCTGTTGTCTTGCAAGAAAATTAATTGTAACCTGGTGTTTCATTGCAATTGTACGAATGTGTTTTGTCAGTTCTTCAAGGTCATCTTTGTTTTCGGCAGATATCGAAATGAATACGGAAACTTCAAAAAGTTCAATGTTACTTCCTGCCAATCGCTGCTGCAAATCTTCCAATTCTTTGAGCTTATCCGTCAGTCTGAAAGGAATGAAATTTCCACCTTTTTGATGATTTTTTTCCATACGTGCCTGTATTTGTCCTTGTAAGTTGAAAATCTCTTGTCTTACTTTCTCCAATGCGTCACCCTTATCAACACGGACAATATGTTTAGATACTGCAATTTTGAAATTATTGTCCAGTAAGTCAGTAATGAATCTGTCATCAAGTTCACGGTCATATCTGTGAACATACATTATACGGCTTAAAGAGCCGCCAACTTCAACTTCTTTTCCTTTGAAAGCAAACATAGAGGGAGCGATATAGTCTTTAAGGCGATTTCCTCTTGAAAAATAGTTTGCAGGAAGCAGAAATTCAATGTTGTCAAATGGATGATAGTATTCGTGAAGTACCTTGAATACTTCTTCAGGCATAAGCTGTCGTGTATCAACTTTGAGCCTGGAGAAGTATGTCTGTAATTCTCTGTAATACTTGAAAAGCACATTGACATTATCAACCTTTGTTTGTGGCTGATAAGAAAGAGCGATAAGCATTATTTTATTAGCACAAGCCTGTTCAGATTTTACAATGTTTTCTTCAAGGATATTGCAATAATCATCATATAATTCAGGATATTTTTCAGGTATCATTGTTTTGCGAAGCTTTTCGGAATTAATTGAAGAATTCATTATAAATTCCTGATAGTTAATATCTGTTGGAAGTGCGTTAAGCAGCGTTTGATAGCTTTCATAGGTTTCTCTCTGTTCTACTTCACGTAAGAGTGCATAGTCCAGATTTTCAAAGGCGAATATCAACGTGTATCTGTCTTTACCTACAAGGAACAAGCCGTTCTCATATACTTCCCAGAATGGTATGGTGTCCTGTGCTGTCTGCGGTATCTTCATACCGCCTGTAAAAAGTGTATCCTTACTTTTTTTCTGAAATATCATTATCAAATACTCCTTTCGAATCGTAATATCTTACATCTGGTCCTTTAAACATTTTAAAAAAGAACTGAAACAAATTCTGACCTTGCATATCTACACAGCCGAAAAGTATTACAACTGCAAGAAATATAAAGATAATTGTCATAAGCAAATTTAATGGTAATTTATCTTTCAACAGAAAGAATAAACCTACTGCAACACAAGCTCCTACACAGCCTACAATAATTTGCCGAGTCGAAAGACCAAGAGAATTATTTGTTTTTTTCATAATGTTTTTTGTAATTTTGGCTTTTATCATAACTCTTAACTCCTTTAACGTGAGATGAGATTTGTAAGCACCTTTGGCGGTTTTATCATCATTATTGCTATTGCAAGTGCAATAAGTATATTAGGTATTATAGCTACAATCCACGCTCCTATATCTTCGGCTGTGGACGCTGTATTTATTCTTGTCATCCAATCTGCACTTAACGCATAAACTATTGACATAAACACAACTTGCAATGAACATTGTAGAAATGTAAGTATAAAATTCTTAAAATATGGTTTAGTTATTTCGGAACTGTAACAAGCAAAAAAAGCAGGAGATACAATGATTAACAAGGATAATTCTATTGAACGGAGAATAAGCTTAATCATTATCAATGCAACTGCTACAAGCATTAGTAATATTATAATAATAATCGGTATAGCAATTACAAAGCTCACAATCACATCAATAATTGGACCGATAGGCCATACAGTATTTTTTTCAACTGCTGAAAAAACATTTGGTTTCGAAAATTTCAATACAGCCGATGCGTTCTCCATAATTTTCGTGCAGATATTTTCGCATATATTAAGAATGAATATACAAATCTTTCCACTTAAATCAATTATAACTTTTGATACTATTAATCTTCCGAAAATCTGAACTCCACCTTTTAACGTAAATATTTCATACTTTATTGTCGTTTCAATAAGATTCGCTGCAAAGAAAACCAGAACAAGACTGTAACCTATTGTGACAAAAATCGCATAGAAAGAACCGTTGTATTGTTTTTGAGGGTCTAATGTAATTTGCCAAGTTGGGTCGTCAACATTTGCTGATAATAAATCAGGTAAAGCACCCCATGTTAAATTAAGTGCCTCAAAAAGCGAATCTGTTACTGTGAAGTTAGTTTCTGTTTCTCCCTCTACTGCTTCATTCTCAGCAGCTAATTCTTCATTCTTTTTGTTTACAAAATCTTCAATTCCTTGTTCAACATCAATATCTTCAATAGACTCTTTTATTTCTTCTATCGCTTCCTGTGAAGCACCATTTCCCATTTCGTTTAATTTATCGTTAATTTCATTAACTTTACCCTGAACATCAACAATATTAGAATAATTATATGCACTATCACGATGAGTATCCTGAATACGTTCATTGTTATCCCTAATAAGGTCATATTGATGTCTTTCCTCACCAGGAGTAAGAGCAACAGATGTTAGCGGAATAACCATACATATGGAAAAGAAAAAAGCCATTAAAGTGATAATAAATCTTTTCATAAATCCCTCCTTAAAATGCTGCTTCAATTGCAAATGTGGCGGCGAAAAGAACTCCTCCTGCTACAAGTGAAGCTAATCCTTGATTTGTTTCTTTCGGGTCTTCATTTGATTTTCCGCTTGTAATCTTAAAAAGACCAACACCACCACCGACAGCTATTACCAATGTTCTTGCAATCCAGAACAATATATCAACAAGGTCACCCATACCATAATCAGAGGGAACGGACGATGGTACGGTTGTATTTGCTAAAATCAAAGGTATTATTTTTGTCATATTCATTTTATAAACCTCAAATTGTGCTATAATAGCACAACAGCGGATTTAACCGCTGCCGTGTATATAGCGAAAGAGTGTGTATATGATATATTAGATGAGTGCTTCTACTGCAAATGTAGCTGCAAAACATACACCTGCAACAACTACTGATACAATACCTGCATTTTTTTCCTTTGCATTTTCGTCAGCATTACCCTGGTTTATCTTAATGATACCTGGAACACCACCTGTAAAGATGATTATGATACGGACAGCCCAGAAAGCAAGTGTAATCATAGTATCCATAGTAGATGTTTTTACACCTGTTGGATTTGTATTTTCTAAATTTCCTGATGCATTGCCCTCGGCAAATGCCATCATAACAGTATTACACATAGCCATTGCAATTGTGCAAGCGGTAATTGCCATTTTGATAGCGGCAAGACGGAACTTTCTAACATTAAACTTTCTGATTGAATTTTTCATTTGATTTTCCTCCATTATTTTAAATAAATTTGTTTTTTACGAATAGGGTTTATAGGCATTTGGAAATAAAAAATGTGCTATAATAGCACAATTTCTCACGACCTTTCTTTATTATGATATCTATGTAAACTCCCAGGGAGATTATCTTTTTATCAGGTTTGCTGCTACATCTACAGCTTTTTTAGCAGCTACAATAATAACACCTGGAACAGAGCCTGCGGCAGCTGCTGCCTTTTCCGATGCTCCTTGTGCAGCACCTTTAGAAGCAAGCTTGAATAAATCGCTGTTAAGTACACTTTTTCCCTTTTCGGTTATTTTTACAACATTATCAGATACCGAAACAAGACCAGAGTCTTTCATTTTGCCAAGATTTGAAAGAACATTCTGTACTGCTTCTTTATCATTGCTTGCTACAATATCAGCCAGATTAAGCTCATCAGCGTGATTAAAGAAATTCAAATCCTGTGTTGTGCCGTTCAACTCAATATTTACTGTTTCGGTCTGAACTTGTGTTTCGGCTAATGTATTTGAAATGTTTTCCGCAGCTGCTCTCTTGAATTCTGGACGGTTAATATACTCTTTTCCTTTTTCTGTAATAACTAAAGAATTATTTTCTTTATCGAATGCTAATTTACCGTCAAGCATTGCCTTGCCCAATTCATCCTTAATTGCGTGTTTAAGCGATTCATCAGGGATATCTTCAATCATTGATAAAGGCATCTTATCGTTATTAGCAAAATAACCTAAATCAGTTGATTGTCCTGTAAACACAAAGTCGTTGCCAGCTTTTTTGTTATCGTTATTAAGGTATCCTATCAGATTACCGATACTCTGTCCGATTTTAGAAATACCATTTGTTACTGTTGTTGTATCCCTTATGAAATCATCATAAGCTTCGCTTCCCTCATACATTAAAACTCATCCTCCTCATCAAAGCTGAATTCCTCAATTACTTCCCCATCAGGAATACTTTCAGCAAAATCATCAGTAATTACATCATCTGATATAGTTTCAAATTCTTCCTCATCGGGAATACTTTCTGGAAAATCTTCGGCAATATAATCTTCATCGGATATGATTTCAATTTCTTCATTCATATTTTCTGAAAAATCATCAGATATTGTATTCTCCTCAAAAACTTCTGGAAATTTCTCCATTGCAGGATTAACATCCTCGTTTTTCTCATATGGAGCTTCAAATAAATCTGCTTCATATTGAGCAGCAAGTTCATTTTGCCGTTCTTCTTCAAGAGCAATTTGTTCAGCTTCGTATTCTGCTTTGTCTTTTTCTGCTTCTTCTTTACCTCTGGAGAAGAAATCAGTTAATTGTTGTTGGTGTTCAGTATGTCGTTTTTCTTTAATTGCTGCATATTCCTTTTCTATGTAAGTGTTGTTAGGTATTCCTTTAGGAAATGAACTACCAGTTATTTTAAATATCGGATGCGATACCGTATCATATTTGCGGAGATAAAATGGTTTATACTCGTCAATAAAGACTATGCAGCTGCCACCATATTTTTTTGTTTTTCCTTTAGCTCTTAATACTGTAGGTATTTCATCGGGAGCAAGCAAGTCACGTTGAACATAGCTTTCGCTATCAGAGCCGCCACCTTGATTTCCACGGTTATATGAACGGCTGTCAACTCTGACGGTTGTTTTACCAAGCTTTTTTGATACATATTCTTTACTTTCCTGGTCGTTAGTGCCGAGGAAGTTGAATATAGAACAGTTGCTGATGATTGATTCCCAGGTCTTTTCATACAATGCTTTAAGCTGTGATAAACCTTGCAGCACAATACATATTCTGATATTGTGAGAACGAACTACAGCAAGTGTTTCACCAAAATTTGGAATTGTACCAAGATTTGCGAATTCGTCAATTTCACAAGATACAAGTAACGGTAACTTTCCGTTGCAATCTCTGTTTGCAACTCTCATCAATCTTTCAAATAGTTGTGAGTAAAACATATTTGATAGAACTTTATATGGATTTCTCGGAACTTGTGTAAGCATAAAAACAACTGTTTTTTCTTTTCCGATTGAATCAAAGTCCATTTCATCTGTTGCTGTTAATTCGTCTACAGCTTCTACTGCCCATAATCTTAAACGAGTTGACAATGTTTTGCAGACAGAACCGAGAGTTTCTTCTGGAGTACCTTGAATACTTCCCCAGTTGACTGTAGTAACATCCATAGGGAAATCTACAGCGTGTTTTTTCAGACATCGGGCAAGTTCGCATAGAGGGTCAATTTTACCGCCTTTGTATCTAACAGAATTGACCAGTCGTAAAACACGACCGAATGTTTTCAGTTCGTAAGGAGTTTTCCACAGATAAACCATAATAGCTACAAGCAAGTCCTGTGCAGCTCCTACCCAGAAATCTTCTTTTTCGCCATCTCCTGCGGAGTTCTTCATAAACAAGTCGGCTATATTTATAACATCCTGTTCCTCTACCATATATGCAAATGGATTATACGTGTTTGACAGTCCTATATCAAGAAGATTAAGTACACGTATCTTATATCCGTTTTGTTTGAGAAATTTAGCTGTATCTCGATACAGCTCGCCTTTCGGATCTGTTACAATATAGCTACCGAACATCTGCATTATATCAGGTTTGATTTTTCTGAACGACTTACCCGCACCAGAGCCACCGATAGTAATCTCATTCAGATTATGCGGTGAATAATATTTTCCTTTAGGATTATTAATTGTTGCGTATGTATCACAGCCGATTGGTATTCCTGTTTTGTCCTTGAAGTCCTTTTCATTGTACTTATCAGACCAAGAAGCCGAACCGTGTTCCATACCTCTGTATTCATCTCTTGGATTTGATGTTACTGAAAGGAAAACAAAAAAAGCTACAGAAGCATACATCCACCACAGCTTTGTTACCTGATATTTAAGGCATAGCCATAAAGTCGTTAAATCAATAGGGGTAACTAATTTAGGATTGCTCAAATAATTGAAAAAATCCATTAGAATGTTGGTGTTTAGAACAACAGCATCACCAATTGATGTTTCGTAGTCTATCATCATATACGCAAAATAAATGCCAAACATCAGAAACAAAATAAAACAGATAACACCTGTATAAATTAAAGATGTTGTATTTCTTTGTCGCAGCTTATTTTTACTATTCAAAGTCCAGTTCCTCCGCTGTTGCTTTTCTCAACATATATCCATTTTCTATTATTGATATTTCAAACCAATCGTTTTTTTCCATTCCCAATACTTTACGCATTGTCGGACTTATACTGATAATAGTGCTGTATTCACGTTCAGTATCGGTATCTCTGCTTGCAGTACACTTGACCATATTATTTCCTATAAATACAGCTTTCATTATCTTCCCTTGCGTATTATCCATAAACAAAGGGACTTTAACCTGTGAACGAAAATTTATTTTAACATAAATTTTCTGATTTTCTGGATTTATTTTATAGGTGCTTGGCTTGCCCATTTTATTTTCTTACCTTTCTGTTTTCGTTTTTCATAGCATCAAGGACTTTTTCAATCTTCGGCTTATTTGTTTTCTCCATAAGAATCGGAAATTTACCGTCCTCTGACTTTTGTTTATAATTAACCTTAATCGGTGCTTTCTCCTTAATAAGTGCATCCAGTTCTTCTTTTGATACAAGCATTAAATATGTATCACGTTTTTCAACGAGTTCATTATTCAGGAATTTTTTGCCCAGTTCAGTAACATATCCATTTGACACATCAGACATAGCTTTAGATACTTTTTCCTTTGCTTCTTCTTCTGTAATTTTATAATAGTAGTTTAAATCGTTGCTATATCCACTATCGTAGCATCCATAGAAATTGCCGTCTTTATACAGAGTATAACTTGTTTCACTCCAGGATTGGTCACCTGATTTAATTTCTTCGCTTATATATGCTAATTCACAATCGTTATTGATTCGTAACTATTCAGTCCCCCAGAGAATTCAACAATGTTGAAAGTAAAAGGGTGGAAGAAAAAATCGTGAATTTGTCAATTTACAATAGTCCTCAAATGTGCTATACTAAAGAAAAAACAGGTGGTGAAAAGTATGGCAGCAA
>JAFSBM010000123.1 GCA_017437285.1 Ruminococcus sp.
ACAGGAGCAGGTTCAGCCTGCTGAGATGTGTAGCTGTTTTCATCAAGAGGGAGTATTTTCTTTATGCCACGTATAAGATCCTGATCACTTCCTATCTTGCTCATATCCTGAGCCTGGAGAGGCATAAATTCTTCAGGAAGCTCATAAGGATTCATATCCTTATATACAGGAATAAGTGTTTTGGTTCCCTTTGAATTTTTAACTAAGTTAATGTAACGGCTCCATTCATTTTTCACCCATACAGCATCATAATGTTCACGCTTTGTTCCGACTGCAAGCATAATTTTAGCTGAATTAAGTGCCGCAAAGATATATGGTTCATATGCAGTACCGAGTTTATCTTCCAGAGTAATTCTGGCAAAGAAAACTTTATATCCGCAGTTGGTAAGCATATCATAAAGCTGTTCAGCAATACAGCTGTCAACAGTTCTGTTTCCGTTTTCATCACTTTCCTTATAACAGATAAAAATATCATAAGGCTTTTCGTTCTGACATATGGAAAGGTAGTTATACTGAATATCCTTAATTGTAGCAGCTTCCTGTTCATATAATGCTTTTTGCTGTTCATCCGCATACTGCAATGCAAATTTATAATTGATGTCAGTCATTATCGGGTCAGACTGAATACGGTTTACAGTAGGAACTCTTTTTTTAGTTGCAGGGTCTTCAACATAAGTAATTCCATAAGTACATAATACAAGTGACCAGTATGCTTCTGCGTCGGTAGCGTCTTCATTGAGTATTTCTTCATAAATTCTGAAGGCTTTATCGAATTCGCTGTTTCGGCGTAAATTATTGGCTCTTTCATATAAATTTTATATTTTTGAATTGGAAAGGTTGGGGAGAGTCTGTGAAACGTTACAGTATTCACATTTTGCAATTGACTGATGTTTTTCAATACTTAACGGAGCACCGCAGGCTTTGCATTTAAATTCAATCATTTTGTATATTCTCCTTAAATTATGTAGATTATTGTCAATTTATCTGATTAATCACATATTTTATTGTACCAAAAAGTGACTTGAATGTCAATTGCCAGAATATCAGGATTGAGTTTTTGCTGTAAACAAAAACTCCCCTTGAAAATCAATCAAGGGGAGTAGTGTTATTTAAGCAAACGCCTTAAAATAGGGGAGTAAAGCTTACTTCATAGCTTCCTCAACTGAAGCATCTGATTGCGGTATTTCGGCTTTTTCAGGGGTGTTGTGTATTACTTGTGTATTTTGATTTGCGTCTGAATTTGTGAAATTCAGATTTTTACGCAGAGTTTGTATCTATACTTGCTGAAAATCAAAGCACAAAAGCAGCATAAAGCGGAATGGAAATTACATCATCAGTCCAGCCGAAATTCTTTTGCGAAAATCTAATAGCATAATCAGGAGAATATTTCTGTTTGAAAACGCTTAAACTTCTTGAACGGACGTGTTCTCCTTTTTTTACTTCGATAGCATAGATTTTGCCGTCCTTCTGCATAACAAAATCAAGCTCTGCCTGCGAATTTGAAACAGTCCAGTAATAAGGTGTATAATTCTGTGCTGTAAGCTGCTGTGCAATATAGTTTTCCGTAACAGCTCCCATAAAGATATTTGCTTCGCCTGTAATGATAGTGTTTACGGACATTTTTGACTTATTGACAAGCAGCCCCACATCTGACATATAGATCTTGAATGCTGTTTGGTCTGCATAAACAGGCAGAGGATGAGTTCCCTGATCCACACGCTGACATTCAAGTACAACACCTGCTTGTTTCAGCCATTCAAGTGACGCTCCGAAAATTGTTGATGATCCGCCTTTCTGAACTACTTTATACTGAAATTTCTTATTATCCTTTGCAAGCTGTGCAGGTATAGAGTTATAGCAGGCTCTTATTTTTACGGCTTCTGAATTAGTAGCATACTTTGCCATATCAGCAGCATAGTTGTCAATTATACTGCTCTGAACCAGTCCCGAATCAATATACGAATTTGTTTCGATGAATACCTTAACAGCTTCGGGCATACCGCCTACAATCAGATAATCGTGATAAATACTTAGAGCCATAGTATGAAGAGCCTCATTCATCGGAGTCTTGTTATTATAGCAGTTCCGTATTTCATCAAGCAGCATATCGTGTCCTGTTGCCGTTACAAATTCCTCAAAATCAAGAGGATAAAGCCGCAGAATGTTTACCTTACCCACAGGAAATGATGTCTGATTTCTGTTTATTGCCACACCAAGCAGACTTCCTGCCGCTGCAATGTGATATTCAGGAGCTTCCTCGCAAAAGTATTTTAAAGAAGTAACAGCACGTTCGCAGGACTGGATTTCATCAAGAATAACGAGGGTATCATTCGGAACGATCCTTTCTCCCGTTTCTGCTTCAAGATATTTTATCAGCTTCTTTGGTGAAATGTTACTGCCGAAAAGTGAAGCGGCAGCACTGTTGCTTTCAAGATTTACATATACGGTATTTTTGTAATACTCTCTGCCGAACTCACGAAGTATAAAGGTTTTACCAACCTGTCTTGCACCGTTAAGTATAAGCGGTTTTCTTGAAGTTGAGTTTTTCCAATCAATAAGCTGCTGTAAAATCTTACGTTTCATTCTATCATTCCCTTCAAGATTATTTTGTACTTTACTTAAATAATTATACCATTTTTAGATGTTTAAGTCAATAAAAATATGATTTATTCAGAATAATTTTGAGTTAAATATAAAAATGATAGCACAGATACAAAGTTGTGCTATCATTTTTTTGTAGTTTGTTTTCGGCTAAAATGCAATCTGATCTTATTTTAGCCGAGATTTTGACAGTTAAGTTGTGATTATTTATAATTATTCTCGATTTAACGGTAAAGGGTGGCGTTAACGCAAAGCTGTGCTATCCTTTTTGATGTTATATTTTTCGATTGTTATTTAATAATAATTTTAGTCAAATTTTTAATTATTTATCCAAGTATCTCTTAATGCTTCAAATGCCTCTTTAAATAGTGGAAGTCTAATATTTTTTAAAGTACCAATATTAGTTAAATCAGATAATGTATCCATGTCTGCATCAGAGATTTCTGCATATTTTTTTATTTGTTCTGATAACCATTGGTCAGTATTTTTTATCTGACTTAATTTTTGATTGCTTTTTGCAATATTTTCCCCTTTGGGAAGTAATGCAAAATTCAAGATGTTATCTTTCATTTGTAATATATCATCATTAGACGACACATTGTTAAACAGACTTTCAGCAACAATATGATCAATTTCATATTGTGTAGAAATATTAAGAACTGTTGGTGAAAACCTTTTTATACAATAATAATGATAAATTAAAGGCTTTAACAAATTAGATTTTGTATTTTTTCCTTTAAATTTTCCCGTTGAGAGTTCATCTATCAAATTTGCCCATTCTTGTTTTGTAATTTGAGTAATTCTTGTATCAACATTGTTAAGATCTGTTGCAAGCTTGTTATCACTAGAACCAGCCCATATTCTGATACAATATTCATATACAAGTCTATCATATAAAATAAATGCTTCTTTAGCTAATTGCTTTGCTGCTGAAGAGGATTTTGTGGGACAATTATAATATTTCCAACGTTTATGCATTATAGATATAAATTCTATAGCGATTGTATTACTTGTTAAAGACATTATGGTTTGATTCCAAGCTTTTAGATATTTAAAGTAATCATAGTCTTCTAGTATACTAATTACCATATTTATTTCATTAACAATATTATCTATTGCTATATCCCAATTTATATTCTGAGATCGTTCTAATTTGAGTACAGAAGTATTATTAATTCCGCCTACTAATATTGCACTTACTGTTTTAAAACCCAATGAAAGAACATTTTTAAATTTAGTATCATCATCATTGCTGAACGCAGATGACATATCGTTAAATATAAGATTATTATTATCAATTCTTAAAAGAAGTGAAGCACAGAGATCCCAACGACAAACATTTTCAGGAACGATAATACTTAATTTATCATACAATTTTTTAACATTGTCTTTTAGTGCTGATGAAGGATTATTAACAATAACATTCCAAAATGGTCTGGCAGATAATAATTCCTCCGATACAAGCTTCGTACCACCATCATTAACTAAAGAGAAAATATTTTGTGCATCTAATGGAGAAGCATTTGTTAATTTGATTATACCAATAGTAGATTTTTGCAATGTTTGTTCTAATTTAGCTAATGTTTTAAAGCATTTATCAAAATATTCCCAATGTTGCTCAACATATAAGACTATTCTTTGAGTTGCAGTATGATCTAACTTATATCTTTTAACTAAATACGAAATAAATGTATCTTTTGTATCATATTTATCATTGACACATACCTTTACAAATGCCCATAATTTAGGAATATCTATAATGTAATTCCCATTATTAACTATTGAATAATCTAAATCTTGTACCGGGATAATGGAATTAAATAAAAACATTCGTTCAAGTTGAGATTTTCCTCGTTTTATGGGGTGAACTATTGTTAATAAATCGCATAAACTCTTTAAACTTGAATACTGTTGACCAAAATCAAAAGATGGTTGATCACTTTCGAAATCATCAAAATCATCTTGATCATCAAGCATTGAATTATCATTAGTAGTTTTACTGTTATCTTTAATGAAGTCACCTTGTAAAAAAGCATCTATCGAAGCGAAAAATTTATCTTTTAATTGCTGCTCATCATCATTGTTTTGAAATTTAACAAATGCTTTTGCCCAATTATATACAGATACAGGGTTTGCCCTCATTTCGATTAAAGCGTTTCTTCTTTGGCGTCCGTCAAGCAACCAATCTATTTGCTCAGCTTGAGTTGAATTTATTATAACAACACCAATAGGATAACCTTTAAATACACTAATACATAGTTTAAAGTTATCTTTTTCTTTCCATGTTTGCTTTCTTTGAAATCGAGGTAACTGAATACTTCTGTTTTCAATAAACGATGTTGCTGCATTTTCAACAATACTGTATGCCATAATATAAGCTCCTTTTTTTAGCAATATATTTTCCTCCATTTAATTATGGTTGTATATGTAATAAATAGAGGAATAACATTTGTTTATTTATAAAATATCACTATTTTTCCCGATAAAGATTAAATCATACCCCAGATCAAACGCTTCCACAATCCTTTGTATATCCGAGAGATTGAGTCCACGTTTCTTATTATCAGCAATGTCATTGTCATAAAGACGCTCAATTTTCTTTTTTGATAATTTAAGAGCAATCAGCTCATTTTTATCCTTGCCGATCTTTTTCAGATTATTTAAAATTATATAGGATATTCTTACCTGCAATATCTGATAGTCGCTGTTTGCGGAAAGTCTGTTCATTATGTGCAGGATATACTCTTTAGCAGTAAGATGATTGAATGCTTTGATACTGCTGTCAACCACGCAATTTGATGATTTACCAAACAGATAGTCTTCGCTGCAGGAAAGGTATTCAACGATTTCCTGATAGTTTTTTTGTGGTATTTTATCACCGTTTAAAAAACTTGCAATGTTGTCAGGATGTGCCCTGAAAATGTTATATACTTTCTGAAAAGCATTGGCGTCATCGGGAATATCATTGCTGATTTCATCTTCTTGAAAGAAATAATCGACAGGAACATCAAAATGTTCAGCTAACTTCGCAAGAATATCAGAGTTTACTGTTGAGCCATTCTGCCATCTTTTTAAATTTGTTGCACTTAATCCCAAAGAACGCAGTAATGGTGTTGGCTTTTCGTTGTGTTCTTCACACAGCTTCATTAATTGGTTATAAAACACAAAAATCCTCCTTGTTGTTTGTAAAAAATAATAAAATCACTTTTTAGTTATTGACAAATCACTTATAGTGTACTATACTATGGTTGTAGGTAATACACTTTGAGTTACAAGTATAAAACTTATAGTGTTTTAATTTTACCACAAAAAAACAAAATAGTCAATAGAAAGACAAGGAGGAATTTTATGAATTACACAATTACAGTACCCAAGTTTACAGGACGCAATGTTCCTCTTATGGAAATTGCACAGGCAACAGGTAAGAGCGCACAGTTTTTAAGAGTAGGACTTCAAAGGGGCATTTTAAAGTTTGGCTTTGCCTATAAGAACGAGGGTTCAAGCGAGTACAGTTATTACTGTCCTGACAAAAAAGTTTGGGAGGAACTCGGTTACTTTGCCGAGCCTGCCGATGAAAAGGACGGTGCATAATTATGACAGAAGAAAAAAAGACTGCCCCGAACTCATCTGTTGGCGCAGATGCGGAGCAGTCAGGCAATTATACCAACCCTATTATAACAGATTTAAACTGCGATTTCAACAATTATTCAGATAATATTTCCCGTATACAGATTGAAATGCTGCGTGAAATGGATCCTACATATTTAAGGACGGTTTCTATGGCAGAGCTTTATGAAAACGTGTTTTACAGCAATCCGCCGTTAATTGACGGATTGCTGTATACGGGAACATATCTTTTTGTTGGTGCCCCGAAACTTGGTAAGAGTTTTTTTATGGCACAGCTTGCATATCACGTCAGCACTGGAACATCATTCTGGAATTATTCCGTCCGTAAAGGAACTGTTCTTTATCTTGCACTTGAAGATGATTATCAGCGTTTGCAGAAACGTTTATACCGAATGTTCGGAACGGAAAGCACTGATAATTTATTCTTTTCGGTAACTTCAAAACAGCTTGGCAAAGGTCTGACAGATCAGTTAAGCAGTTTTATTTCAAAACATCCTGATACTGCTCTTGTAATAATTGATACATTACAGAAAGTGCGTGAAGCGTCAGGAGAATCGTTCAGCTATGGCAATGATTATGATATTATCTCGCAGCTTAAAGAATTTGCGGACAGGCATAAAATCTGCCTGCTGCTTGTTCATCACACACGCAAGCAAAAGTCGGATGATAATTTCGATATGATTTCGGGAACTAATGGCTTGCTCGGTGCAGCAGACGGAGCATTTCTTTTACATAAGTCAAAACGTACTTCCAACGAAGCTGTACTTGAAGTTTCGGGACGAGATCAGCAGGATCAGAAATTTCATCTTATGCGTAACACAGAAACTCTTGCCTGGGAGCTCGAACGTGCTGACAATGAACTTTGGAAAGAACCGCCTGATCCGCTGATTGAAAAAATCGCAGAATTTATAACAGCAGAAAATTCTGAATGGGTTGGTACTGCTATGGAGCTTGTTGATAAAATAAAAATAGAAACTCCAATAAATGCAGTAACAAAAAAGCTGAATGTTAATGCAAGTCGGCTATTAAACGATTATAATATCATTTATAAAAATAGCCGTACTCATAATGGACGAAGAATTGAATTTCACTATAAATCGAAGTAACCCGTGACAGTTCGTGACGGCTGTGACGGTTTTTATGACAGAAGTGATGGTGTGTAAAAAACCGTCACAACCGTCACCAGCCGTCACGCTTTTGAAAGCGTAAGCTTTCAATCGCTTTCCGCAGAAAGCGCAGGTATGTGATTTTTCTGCAAATGTACGTTCCGTGCAGCAGACTATATTATCACAGAATAGCTGCTGCGGATTTGCAGCGTGGCTTCCACGCCCCTCGGAGAGCCCCGAACTATTGGATATGGAGCTTGCGGAGTGTCCAATAGTACCTCGGGGTTACTCTTGGAAAGAGTAACAGAACTATGCAAGCTATCCCTTGCTTATCAAAATGAAAGGAGGTTTATACCTTGGCAGAAAAAAGAATTTCCCACGTTGTCGGTAAAGGCAGTTTGTCACATAACAACAGATGCTTCTTTGCTAAAAATGTTGATACTTCACGCACTCCGCAGAATGTTGAGATTGTCCGTATCCCTTTAGCAAAAGCTTATGATGATTTGTTCAGCGAAGCGGTTGAACGTTACAACAATAAGCAGACAAGAAAATGCCGTCGTATTGATACTGACTATTTCTTTCACCTGTTCAATCATAAGGTTTGCGATTATACCCTCGTTGCTAACAATAAGCAGAAAAGCTTTTATGAAGATTTAGTCCAAGTCGGTGATATGCACGATACAGGCTGTGGCACTCCTGACGCTGAAATTGCAAAACAGTGTCTTATCGAATATGCGGAACATTACATTAAGAACAATCCCAACTTTTACGTTTTCAATGCTGTTATTCATATGGATGAAGCTACTCCGCACCTGCACATCAATTACATTCCTGTCGGACATTATTCAAAAGGTCTTGATACAAGAAATGCTATGGCAAAGGCTCTTGAAGAAATGGGATACACGGGAGTTAATGCTGCTACAAAATGGCGTGAACACGAGCGAGGTGTTTTTACTGAGATATGTAAATCACACGGTCTTGAAATTGCCGCACCGCAGAAATCAAGGGGTTACAATTTTACCGTTGATGAATACAAGGATATTCAGGAAGAAAAGAAACGTCTTACAGAAGAATTAAAACCTTTGCGTGAAATGGAGCTTGCAGCAGATGAAAGTTCCATAGTCGGCAAAAAACAACTGCTTTCTCATAATATCACCGTTACTCCCGAAGAGTTCCAACAGCTTGAAACACAGAAAAAGGCTGTTGCTGTTCAGACGCTTGATAATCAGAAAAAGCTAAAAGGTATTGCTGATCGTGAAAAGGCTCTTGATGAACGTGAAGCGGAAATTGCTGCTAAAGAAGCTGAAAGCACACAGCTCTCCATTGAACGCAGTGCAAGCCTGGACAGACGTGAGAGTGAGATTGAAACAACCAATAGACAATCAGTGTTTCTTATGAATAAAGCTGAAAATCAAATGCGTTTGGCAACCGCACGCTACAATGAACAGGTTGAACTTAACCGTCGGTACTCTGAATTGAATGATAAGTTCAGAAAGCTTGACCGTGAGAACGCTGAATACTCACATACACTTTCTGAAATACGACAGGCAGTTGGTATTGCTTATTCTGACGATGAAACAGATACCCTTGACCGCTGTCGTGAAATTGTTGATGAAAACCATCAGATCAAGAATTGTATCGCAAAAGAGCTTCATCTTAGTTACAAGCAGAAAACCAGTATTAAACTTCCTGATATGCTGAAAATGCTTATTGATAATTTCAAGAGCAAGCTTAAAGAACAGGAAGAAGATAAATCGGTTATTGCTTCTTTGCGTGAACAGCTTTCAGCGGTTAAAGAAGAATTCAGAAAAGTTGCTTATGCTGTAAATGAGCTTGTTTATGCAAGTAAATACAAAGTTGGTTTAAGCGGTTGGGCGAAGGCTCTGGCAGAGAGTATATCTCTTTTCGCTATCAATTGTTTAGAGAAACGAGGGGAGTATGATGATCTTTATAATGGTACAGAACTTGACGCTGAAATCAGCAAAACAGCAGCCTGTTTTAAAGATCAGCAGAAATCCGAACAAAGCAGATATGTACGTTAATCAGGAGGTAGATAAAATTGAAACAGCCAAACAGTTACGGCTCTGTTCATAAGCTTCCCGGAAAAAGACGTCACCCTTGGAGAGTGCGTAAAACTTCCGGTTGGCTTCTTGATGAGCAGAACGGAAAAGTCAAACAGCAGTACATCACAATCGGCTATTACGCTACAAAACAGGAAGCGTTGATCGCTCTTGCAAATTACAATGAAAATCCTTACGATATACATACCAACACAATAACATTCAGCGAGGTTTACGCAAGATGGTCTGTTGAGCATTTTGAAACTATCGTACCGTCCGCACAGAGAACATGGAAATCGGCTTACAATCACAGTAAACCGCTGTGGGATATGAGAATGAAGGATATTCGTGCTTCACATCTTGAAGGCGCTATAAGGGATGCAAATGTCGGTGCTGACACCAAGAACCGTATGAAGTCGCTGTATAATCTTATGTTCCGTTATTCACTCAAGCACGAAATTGTGGACAAGGATTATGCTGCACTCTGCAACAGAGTCAAAAAGGAAGAATCAACACGTCAGCGTAAACCCTTTTCCGAAGAAGAAATACAGCTGCTCTGGGATAACATTGACATTCCTTTTGTGGATATTATTCTTATCGGTATCTATTCAGGTTGGCGTCCGCAGGAGCTTGCTACTCTTAAAACTGCAAATATTGACCTTGAAAACGGTACAATGACAGGCGGTATGAAAACGGCAGCAGGCAAGAACAGGTGCGTTCCTATTCATTCAAAGGTGCGTCATCTTATTGAAAAGTGGTATGATCCGTCAAGGACACAGCTTTTCTATGATGATAACGGCAAGAACGGCTCCGAACTTGATTACGGTATGTACTACACACGTTTCAAGGAGATTATGGCTCGTCTTAAAATGAATCACACCCCTCACGAAGCACGTCACACTTTTATAACGCTTGCGAAAGAAGCTGAAATGAATGAATACTGTTTAAAGCTTATTGTCGGTCACGAAATCGGTGACGTAACAGAACGTGTTTATACTCACAGAACCCTTGAAAATCTCCGCACTGAAATTGAGAAGATCAAATAACAAAAAATGCAAGTCTTACAGAGATTTTACTCTCTGCACAGACTTGCATTTGTGTATTGTGACTGTGTATTACCTGTGTACTACTTGTGTATTACAAGGTAAAATCAGGGTGGTTTCAACAGCCGTTAAATGCCGTAAAACCGTTATATTTACGCTTGATTAAGCCTTCATAGCTTCCTCAACCGCAACAGCACAAGCAACAGTAGCACCAACCATTGGGTTGTTACCCAAGCACAGAATCAGTTTTTGATCCTTTTCTTCAAAAGCATAATCACACCCTGCAAATGCCTATATTACGGCTTTTGAAGTGTATTGCTGCAATTATAGTTTATGTATAAACAATCATTTGATAATATGTATGTCCACAAATCCGTGGACAAATCGTGGACAAAAACGCTTGCAATGAATATCAAGAACACAATGAGAAAATATAAATTTCATTAAGCAACTTATCAGACACATTTCAAATCAGTATTCTATCAATCTGACGATTTACAATGTCACTCAGCAAGTCAAGTCTTTTTTGTTCAATACTAATGGTTGGGTGCTGCTTGAAGTGGAATCCGCTCAAGTTCTTTAACTCCCGACGTATTTCATCGGTCATTAGCCCTCTTGCGGTTGCAATAAAGTCCGAACCAATCGAAGGCTTAATCTTTTTAAGATACCACTCAATATTTTCCAATTGATCGTTGTCCAGATCAAAACACAGCGAACGGTTATTATCAAATACTGGAGCCATTCTAATAACTTCCATAGTATCATTATCGGTTAATACACCGAAATTGCCGAGGTGTCTGTCAATATTCAGAGTAAGAGCATCAAATATGCACATACGTCTGAAATCATCACCACTGCCAATTTTTTTATAGTATTCAAGCAGAGCTGCAACAGATTTACTTCCGCTGATTACCCGACCAACCTTGATAAGCCCGTAATGCTCATCGGTAAAAAGACGGCATTTGCTGACAAGTTTTTTGTGAAGAAAAGCCATATCATAAGTCACAGCATCATTGCAGATTATTTCGGCAAGCTGTGAGGAAAGATATTCCGAAAGAGGTTCAAGCTCAAATGTTGCACTTCCGCTTTTGCAGAGATATATTCCATCTGGTTCTCTGACCCAGCACTTTGCATATGAACCGTCTGTTCCGAATTCGGGAGAGATTGAGGACATATCTGTATCGCTCATTGCTCCATCAAATGCAGCATTGGCAATCATTTCATCAAATGTATTATTGTAAAGGGAAACATCTGCCCATTGCAGGCTGCTGTTCTGCTCCTTTACCCAAAAAGTGTCATTAAGGGAAACGGCATGAGTTACCTGAATAAAGCCGTCAATATCTGTACAGCCATATCTTTCAAGAAGCTGTTCGATATGTTTACGATGCTTGGGAGCTTTTCTTCTATCCAGAAAACTGAACAAATCGCTGTAGCCTATTGGACGCAGATCTGTGAGCCATTCAAGCTCTTTCAGCTGTACTTCATCGTACTCATCTCGTTCACAGCTGAACAAAAGCCATGGCACATCTTTATTCATCAAAACAAATGTCATCTTCTCACTCCCTTTGGTTTTTAATTATTTATTAATTATACCACAAATCCCATTTTGAATCAAGATTCAATAATATAAAATCAAAGTTTTTGTTTATATCACTTATACATCAATCATGTACTTATGATCTTTAGTAATACGGCTATAGCTTATTCCTACAATCGAAACCTTAATTGAATAGCTATTCAAAGTTTCATAATAGTGCTTTGAATTTATCTACATATATCTCAGAATTGACTGCTTTGGCAAACAAATCATAGCCTGGATTGAGATATATCCCCATACTTATATTACCTGATTTCAATGATGATTATTTAAGGAATAGCTTGTGTTTAACCCCATGTGTTGCTTTGCAATAAGCTTGCAATTTCAAATACATCAGGCAGTGTATCTGTTGAAAGAATTTCTGCAAGATTGAATATTCTCGTTCCCATTGGTGCTCTTGGGGTATTTTTCTTGAAATCTGTTTCGTAAAACTTTTCGACAAAAAATACCTGTGTTTAATATTTCTCAAATCATATCCATGTTTGTCACCATCAAGAACAGCTAAACGTATAGTTGCTTTTCTTTCTTCAGTCAGTTCTCCATATTCTGCTTCAAATTCAAGACCATTTTCTGTATATACAGCAATTATTCTTGCACAGACTTTCCCAATTGCACGTACACTTTTATTTGAATATAGACCTAAATAATCATGTGCTCTGAAGTTGCGACTTGCCTTTTCATAATATACTTTATTTTCGATATTAAATTGCAATGTTACTCCAGCTAATTGCATACGCATATACTTCCATGAATCTGAAATAGGAATTAAATGATCCTTGTAACAATAGTCCTTATAATCTTCAATAACATCAATCATTTCATAATCACGATCATCTATTATATCTGTTATAGCATTGAGCATCATTTCAAAAGTAGTATTAATATGTATTATCGGACGAGATAGGGTAGAGTTATACTCAGCAAGCTGTTTGTCAAATTCAAGTTTCTTGTCGTGATTCATTAATTCAGGTGCAAGTGTAAGCAACACCTTGAAATTTTCATCTTTAAATGATTCAAGGTGTCTTAACAGCTGATCAGAGTAAAACCAATCTGACATTTTTGTTTCAACAACTATCTTGAAACTAGGCTGCGTGATAACAGCATCTGGTATACTACTTGAACTTCTGGCTTGTAATTCAAATTCAATTTCTGGTTCAAAAGCACCTGAAAAGTAATTGTCTTTTAAAAATCTGAAGAATTTATCTGATGAATATTGGTATAAACGGGATAATAACAGCATAGTATTGGCAGTTGCAACATTTTCTTTGTCATGGTAGCGTTGAAAATAGTGTATTTTCATTTTTAGCACCTCATTACTATATGGATTAATTCAATTATAACATAAGATCTATAGAGAATCATTATATATTCTGCATAAATCCAAATATCCTATTTCTACATATCAATCCTTGAAATCAGAATATAATTATGGTATCATTTCAATAGAAATTCGGTAGACGGAGATGATGACAATGACATTAACGAAAGAACTATCCGAAGCAAACGAAAAACGCAGACAATGGGCGGAGAGTGATGCTGAACGTGATGCAGCTATTCCTATGCCAATGAATATAACACAAATAGTTGATATTATTTATGCTGAATCTGAAACAGAGGATGAAAAGCAATGGCATCTTGCTGATATCTATTATCCGAAAAAAAACTTAATGACACATATCCTGTCATTATCAATATACATGGCGGAGGATGGTTTTATGGTGATAAGGAGCTATACAGCCGATATACCAAACATCTTGCTGAGCAAGGATTTGCGGTAGTTAATTTTAATTATCGTCTTGCTCCTGAATACAAATATCCCTGCGGATTTTCTGATGTATGCAAGCTTATGGATCATATTTCAAAAAATGCTGATCAATATAAGCTTGACCTTTCACACTTGTATATGGCAGGGGATTCGGCAGGTGCACAGTTGGTAAGCCAGTATGCAATTTATGCAACCAATTCTGAATACAGGAAGTTGTTTGTGGAACTTAATGGACTTGATGCTCCTGTACCTGCAAAAGTAGCTTTAAACTGCGGTGTGTATGAGTTGAGCGACAATGATGAGTGTGTAAAATGGTATCTGCCTGAGAAAATGCCTGAAGATATACAGAAGAGTGCTGATAACATTCTTAACTATATGAATGAGAAATTCCCTGCAACATTCCTAATGGTAAGCGTAAATGATGGCTTGTGCAGCTGCTCAAATATAATGAAATCAAAACTTGAAGAACTTGATATACCGCATATTTTCAAGGAATATGGTCACTCTGATTTATTAGCAGGACACGTTTTTCATATCAACATAATAAGTGATGAGGCAAAGCAGTGCAATCGTGATGAGATTGAATTTTTCAATAAATAAATGCAACAGGGTTTCAGTTATATTCTAAATAATTATTTTAAATCAAAGAGCAATTTCATGTAGTTATAATTTAAAAGCGATATTCAGTAACATAAATTGAATATCGCTTTTATTTTCACAAATCAATTTCTGTTATACTATAAAACAAACTTGTTTCGATAATAGTTGTCTAAATCACCAAAAAGCTCGAAATAATCATTGCATTTATCGTCAATTTGTGATATAATAAATTTAATTATATTATTTTATATTTTTAAGTAAAAACTACAAATTTATCTATAAATTGTGGAGGTATTATATGAGTGAGAAAAACAATGCAAATATAGGTTTTGAAAAACAGATTTGGAATGCAGCTTGTGTGCTTTGGGGACATATTCCTGCCGCAGAATACAGAAAGGTTATCGTTGGTTTGATATTCTTACGTTATATCTCAAGTGCTTTTGAGCGTAAGTATAATCAGCTTGTTGCCGAGGGTGATGGTTTTGAGGATGATAAAGATGCTTACCTTATGGATAATATCTTCTTTGTGCCTGAGCAGGCACGTTGGGGAGTGATTTCTGCTGCAGCTCACACACCTGAAATTGGCTCGGTTATTGATGAAGCCATGAGAGCAATCGAAGCGGAAAATAAATCTCTGAAAAATGTACTCCCAAAGAACTATGCAAGTCCTGATTTGGATAAGCGAGTTCTGGGTGATGTAGTTGATATTTTTACAAACAATATGGATATGGACGATACAGATGAAAGCAAGGATCTTCTTGGTAGAACATATGAATACTGTATTGCTCAGTTTGCAGCACACGAAGGTGTTAAGGGCGGAGAGTTCTATACTCCATCAAGTATTGTAAAGACAATAGTTTCCATACTTAAACCTTTTGAGAATTGTCGTGTTTATGATCCTTGCTGCGGATCGGGAGGTATGTTCGTTCAATCTATTAAGTTTGTTCAAGCACATAGCGGAAATCGTAATCATGTTTCTGTATATGGACAAGAATCAAATGCTGATACTTGGAAAATGGCAAAAATGAATATGGCTATCAGGGGCATTGATGCAGACTTTGGCTCTTATCACGCCGATACTTTTTTTAATGATTTACATAAATCTCTCAAAGCGGATTTCATAATGGCAAATCCCCCATTTAATCTTTCCAACTGGGGGGCAGACAAACTGAAAGATGATGTACGCTGGAAATATGGTACACCGCCAGCAGGAAACGCCAACTATGCGTGGATACAGCATATGATACATCATCTTGCACCAAATGGTAAAATCGGACTTGTTCTTGCAAATGGTGCTCTTTCTTCGCAGAGCAGCGGCGAAGGTGAGATCAGAAAAAGAATTATTAAAGATGACCTTATAGAAGGTATTATAGCATTGCCAACTCAGCTTTTTTACAGTGTAACAATTCCTGTAACATTGTGGTTTATTACCAAAAATAAAAAACAGAAAGGTAAAACTCTTTTTATTGATGCAAGAAAAATGGGTTATATGGTTGACCGCAAGCACAGAGATTTTACCGATGAAGATATTCAGAAACTTGCCGATACATTTGAAGCATTCCAGAATGGTACATTAGAAGATGTAAAAGGATTCTGTTCAGTTGCTGATTTGCAGGAAATCGAAAAGCAGGATTTTATTCTTACACCGGGACGTTATGTTGGTATAGAAGAAGTAGAAGAAGATGATGAACCGTTTGAAGAAAAAATGACTCGTCTTACATCTGAACTTTCTGATATGTTCATTAAATCGCACGAATTGGAAGATGAAATCAGAAGAAAATTGGGGGCGATTGGGTATGAAATATAAAAGATATACATTATCAGAGTTAGCCACTATTAAATATGGGAAAAATCAAAAGAAAGTTATTTCATTTAATGGTAAAATTCCTATTTATGGTACAGGTGGCTTTATGGGTTATGCTACGGAATTTTTGTATGACAAGCCCTCAGTATTAATCGGAAGAAAAGGAACAATTGGAAAAGTAAAGTATGTTGACCATCCATTTTGGACTGTTGATACGCTTTTTTACACAATCGTTAATACTGATATTGTAATTCCTAAATATTTGTATTATACTATGTCGCTTATAGACCTTAACAATTATAATGAGGGAACAACCATACCAAGTTTAAGAACTGAAACACTGAATAGATTAGAATTTGATATCCCATCATTAGAAGAACAAGAAATAATATTGTCTTGTCTTAATCCATTAGATGAAAAAATCAAACTTAATGATGCTATAAACAATAATTTAACGGCTTAAAGGTCGATGTTAGACACATCAACCTCGCCAGACATTAATTTGGGAAGTAAAACATCACGGAGATTTGATAATCGCTTGTTTTCTAAACGATTATTAACAATTTGCTCTATCATCGGAGTTGTTATTTCATCAAAACGATTAAGTGTATTGTCATCAGGAAGTTGAATTTCAAAAGAATCATAGTCTTTTTTTCCAATATGGATAACTGTTGTTGCGACTTGAGTTTGTTCAATCACGTTTAATAATGGTTTTATTGTATAAAGAACAAACGCTTTTCCTTTAGGGCGTTTATTTTCAAATATACATACTCGTTGATTAAGCCAAGCTTCTTCGTTTCCCCAAATGTATGGACGAAATTCGCCATCCATTCCGACTACAATATCGCCGGGGTGTATTAAATGTCCTTTAGGGTGCTCCTCAGTAGTGAAGGTAACAAATTCTTGCTCTTTAAGATCACGAATACGAATAATAGGTTTGCCGATTCCATCAGTATTAAACAATTTGGAAGCAAATGGAGCTCCATAAATTATATTTGCAATAGAATATATATCCTCATTTATCCAGTTTGCCGGTTTCTCTCCATTAAATGGTTCAAAATCAACAAACCAAGATTTATAGAGGGCTTGCATTTGCTCATCTAAATTATTGTTTATCGCAAATATAACTCTTACCAACGGCAGGAGTTAATCACAATAGAACGCCGTTGCTTGTCGTTCTCTATTTCAAAGGAGAATTGACTATGAAACAAATACTTACAAATGATATCGTTCAGGCAAT
>JAFSBM010000124.1 GCA_017437285.1 Ruminococcus sp.
CAGATGAAGCCTTTTTTGTTTTCTTTGACTCCATGATTTTTGCAAAACTCCTTTCTTGACTCCACATTCATTCTTGTTATAAAACCTCGAAGACTCGGCGAGCTTTGCTCGTCCGATGTGATTGTTTTGGCGGCTGTGACGCCAAAACTTTAACCAGCAAACCAAAGACCTACCCCAAATCGGGGCAGAAGTCGGTAAACCCTGACCTCTGCGGACTCGTCCACAAAGCCCTCAAATTTCGCTCGATGGCTCGTGGGGTATCCTTTCCCGACTGTGACTACCAAACCGCCACACAAGCGATTCTGGAGCGAACTGTGGGGCTTCAGTCCTCGGTATGCTGTTCCGACTGGAACTGTTCTGTCGGTTTTGCCTTGCGTCCTGATCTCCTTTCCGGCTTCTTGTCAGCCATCATGTCAATGAAATCTCTGACATTCTGCGGCACGACTTTGGTGTAGGTCTGCTCCACAAACTTATCAAGCTCTGCGGCAAGAGTCGTGTCCTTCTGACCGAGGTACATCTCAATCGCCGAGAGCTTTTCTTCATTGATGCTTACTGTGATTGTCTTTTTCATAAGCTCATGCCTCCCATTTCCATTTCTTCCGACTCTGTTTCTTCCTCGGCAGGCTCATTTACAAATGTCCTGTAAAGCTCCTGACCGGCAGCAGATACTGCTCCGTAGGGAGTCAGCACACAGCCTGTCTGCTCTGCCATCTTCGCTCCGAAGTCCTGCAAATCAATTCTGTCAAGCACCGAAACCGGAAAGTTCGTCGGAAGATTTCTCATCAGAAATTCACGCCCAAAGTCACTTTCATTGCGGACATTTGCATGAAAATCATACTCGGACAGCCTGTCGATGCAGTCGATTGCCTGACCGATCTCCGTCACATTTTCTGCCGACATGACAGCTTTGAGCATCCGCAGGCTGTAGTAATCACGCTGCATGACTTTCTCCGCAAGCTCGTTGAGCACTCCGATCCGATGCATATCTCCGAAGCTTTCCTTTGTAATCATCGGCAGAGCTGACTCAAAATCACAGCACACCATATCGTACAGCTCGAAGAGCTTTTCTCTCGAACAGGGCAGCGATACCCACTGCGCATCTGTCGGCTCGCCGTCCTTCGGGACTGCAAGAATACGGAACACACAGCGTTCCGGTTTTCCGATGGTGATTTCTACATCGGGCTGCACATAACAGCTCGGTTCACAGTAATAGCCATCCTCAAATCTGCCGCCCTCACGCTCTGCCTGCAGCCGTCCGATTTTGTCACGGTCAAGCAGTTCCAGAAGTTCATCGGGACAGTCGGAGAGCTCCGGCATCATCTCATTCTCAATCACCATTTCTCCCAGTTCGTGATACTCACTGCATGGGAACACAGGAACAGAATCCAACCCGAAGGTCATAGAGAGCATCTCCTCAAAGGTGCAGTCGGGATTTGCTCTTACCAAGCATTTGAACACAGCTTTCTCCGCAGACTCCAGTTTTTCAAAGCGGTCTGCGAACAGATTCAGCCTGTAGATGTCCGCAGTAAACTCTCTGCTGCACATCGACTGCGGCAGGTTCAGATTCTCAAACTGTGACAGCATAAATTTCACAGTGTTGTCATTCCTCCTGTTGCCGTGTCTGTCGAGGGTATCCTGAATCTGAAACATCGTCATCGGAAAATCCGTTGACAGCGTTTCTGTGTAATCATAATCTCTCAAATAAATTTTCATCATCTCAGCCTTCCTTATTTGTTTCTTCAATATAACTGATATACGGAATCTGAAGCCAGTGCGTCCAGCCGCTTGGGAGTGAAGTTTTTACAACACCTTGCTCTGTTCCCATCGCTTCGATGACCTCACCGTTCCCGATATAGATTCCGATATGCCCGTCCTGCCACACAGCAATTCCGGGGACTTCGGGGATCGTATCAATCGTACCTTTGACCGTTGCCGCTTCAAACATTCCGTTGGCAGTTACGTCAGCCATTCTATTTGATCCTACAACAATTTCACCGCTTGCTGAGTCATACCAGCCGTAGCCTTTGATGAGTCCGACACAATCAGCAGTGCGTTTGCCCATCCAGTTCTGACGAATGAAATCTTCAAAGCCTGTGACCTGTTCACCAAACATAGATGCTCTGTCCTGCAGAAGCTCCTCCGTCAGAACATTTCCATATGTGCCGTACACATAACCCCAGCCATTTTCCTGAGCCTGCTTTGCCCACTCCACAAGTCCGAGATTGTTTTTCTGGGTTTCATCGTACTCCTCGAACACAATCTCCGTGTTGTACTGAATGCCTGTTACCTCTGCCCACTGATTCCATGCACCGTCTGTAACAAGTGCTTTGGTAACACAGCCGCTATCCGCAGAGGAAAAAATGACCTCACCGCCGCCAACATAGACTCCGAAGTTCGTGCCATCGAACAGCACGATGCCTTCTTCATCGGGCATGGTATCAAGGTTACCTTTGACGGTGTAATAGAGGACGCTCGGCTCTGCTGCGAACATTTTCTCCGTCGGATTGTATTGCAGATAGCCAAGTATCAGTCCCGCATTATCCGCACAGCGATAGCGAAGCCCTGCGTCTATTTCACCAATCGCACCGTCCTGATATGCCCAGCCGGAGACATAGGCATTCCTCGCCCATGCCGCAAGGTCGGGCTTATTCTTGGTGGCTGCATCTGTGAACAGGTATTCGTTGATGGTCGTGTTCATCACCCAAGTGTAGCTCTGCATGAAATCCTCATACACAATTTCCAGCCCGTAGGTCTGATTGATGCTGTCGATCAATGCCGCATCGTCCGGGGCATTGGCGAACAGATTCGCATAAGCAAGGTAATCCGTCAGCTTGGTGTCCTTGAAACAAGAAAAATACAGGAGCTGTGCCTTGATGGTCTGCTCCTGTATTCCCAATGATTTCATAACCTCTGCGATGGTCTGCCCGTTCGTTTCCATCTGTGCAATTTCTGCCTGCTGCTGACTGTCGAGAGAAGCGATATATGCCGACTCATCCAGTCCGCTGATCTCCGGAGCTTCAATCTCGCCCAAGCTGAACAGCACCGCAACAGGTGCGAGAAGCAGCAGGAGTACGCCAACGACGATGCTCAGAATCACAATCACTATCTTCTCTCTGGCTTCCTTATCTGAGAGGATGCTGAGAGCAAGTTTGATGAGGATTTCCTTCACCTGATCACCTCATTCCTTTTCTTCTTTTGCATTTGACCTCCTTCTCCACAAACGAAAAGAGCCGCATTTCTGCGACTCTTAGTGTTTCTATTCAAATTTCATACCATAATCCTCAGCAACATCTTCCTCCACATCATTTTCCTGACTGCTGAAATCCGGTCTTGGCGTATGCGTCATTGCAATCCCATGCAGCTGATGAATACGATTCGTAATACCTGTGATGATGGCATTTTTTCTTTCCTCATCAATCAATTCCTGCGCACGCTCGTCGGACAGAAGCTCTCGGATTTCATCCTCAATGCCGTCAAGCTTTGCGAAATCAATCCAGCTGTAATCGGACACAAGTTTGAGCTGCTCGCCATGCGTTTTCTTGAACGGCTTGCAGACTGCGTCATAGCTGCCAAGCTGTGCCGTTGCCGTATTATGTCCAAGAGAAGTGCCGCTGTCAAAAATCGGAGCGAAGCCGATCCATTCCAGTGTATCGACACTCCGGAGCAATCCGAAATTATTCAGATGTCTGTCCTCGTTGGCGATGAGGTAATCCAGCACAAGCATCCTGTCCAGTGCCGCCGTCACATCGGGAACACCCGATTCCTTGCAGATATTGACAAAGTGCAGGTAGGTGTTTTCATGGTTCGCCTTTGGTCTGAGCTGCGTCATACGCCATGCACTGACAAGCTCAGTATCGGTTGTCACGAAGTCCTCGCACACGCTGTAGGGTTTGCCGTCCTCCCAGATCACGGTGTACGGCACATGGGCGATCCCCAGACGTTCCATAATTTTTGTGGCGATCAGCTCATTGAACGGCTGCTGACGATAAGGTTTAATGCCATCTTTCAAAAGACATCGTTTGCCGCCGATAATCTTCCAACGCTTCTTCAGGTTACCATCAGAAGTGTTGTCGGGTGAGCTGTAATCAAAGCCGATCTGCTTTTTTGGTGCACCGAACAGTACATCACCAACATCATCGGAGAAATCATTGGTGAAGAAATTGACATCTTCCCATTTCACATCCGAGTTTGCCGGGCGAATCCAGTAGTGATCTGAAAGGCTCAGTCCCATACAATGTGTCAGCAGGAGCGTCGTATCATACACACCAAGCTCGTCCAGAGCCTCACGGATACCACTACGGCTTGCCGGAATGGAGCGACCTGTCCACCAATGATTCAGTGCCATGCGCTGTGCTTTGGTTTCGTGGTGCATCGTGTGCCCTGAGCTGAGGCAGGATGCTGCACGAAGCGACGGGTATGCCGACCATGGATTTGAGTCGGTATACACAGTTCCTACAGGCAGATGTTCCTCACGGAAGATCTCGATGATCTTACTGATACTGCCGGTTTCTTCATCAATCTCAATCTGTGCCACAGGGAGATTCTTGTGCATCAGCGTGTATTCCATAGTCAGTTCGCTCCTTTCGTTTTGAATTTTTATTCCATTTTCATTCCTTGTTCCAATTCTTCCGTTTCCCACGGCTGCTGTTCCAGAAGCTCTGTCAGCATCTGGATTCGTTTTGTAATGACAGCCAAAATCTTCTCCTGTCTGGCAGCGTCAATATATGCCGCCGCCCTGTCATCGTTGAAGATTTCAGCGATTTCTTCTTCAATGCCCGCAAGCTTTTCCAGATCGAACACTTCCGGATGCTGCACAAACTGAATCTGCTCATTGTGGAAATGCAGGAACGGCTGTGATTCGATGTCCAGATCCGGCTCAATATATACCGTCGGCGTGTCATACCGCAGGCTCGTTCCGCAGTCGTAGATCGGCGAAAAGCCGAGATAGGTCAGCGTTTTCACATCACGAAGCACACCGAAATTGCCTGCGTGCCTGTCCTGATTACCGATGAGATAATCAAGCACCAGCAGTTCATCAAGGCTTTCCTGCACCCTCGGCACACCGAGATGTTCACAGCATCGCACAAAATGAGCATACTTGTTTTCTCCCTGTTCCATAGGCAGCACCTTGCTGATAAAGCCGGCAGGAATCAGTTCCGTATCCCTCGTCACAAAATCCTCGCACACGCTGACAGGCATTCTGTTCTTGCCCTCATAGGACAGCGTGTAGGGGATGTGTGCAATACCGAGTCTTTTTGAAATCCGATAGGCGATCACTTCATTGAACGGCTCCTGATAGAAACTGGAACCACCTTTGACAAGGCATCGCTTGCCGTCAATGATTTTCCATTTCTTCTTCAGCCATCCGTCCGAAGCACCCTCCGGTGACAGCATATTCAGCGTGCCGTTGGGCTTATCGCCAAATAGTATATTTCCGACATCCTCGGAGAATTCGTTGTCGAAGAAATTGACATCCTCCCACTGCAGGTCGCTGTCCTGTGGCTTCACCCAATATTGATCGGATAAACTCAGACCCATGCACTTTGTGAGAAGCTCCTGCGATGTCTGCATTTCCAGCACTTCAAGAGCCTTGCGGATGCCGCTGCGGCTGATGGGGATGGAACGATGCATCCACCATGATTTCAGCATATCAAAGTCGGGCGTACCGTCATGCACAGCAATGCCGACAGGGATTCTCTCCGCACAGAACACTTTGCCCATGCCGCAGAGCCTGCCGTCATCCATATCAATGTCGATCTCTGCCACCTCAAAATTCTGATGCATCAGCAGATACTTCACGTTCCACCACCTCGCTTTCATTAAAAATATTATACCACATTTGCCCCCACAAATCAAGCACTATCTTCCTCCCGCGGCACCAAACAGTGCCGCCTTGTACGCAGGAGCGATCACCTGCAGCAGATATCTCTCATTACCACAGCGGTACAAACAGGTTCCACGCTCCGGATAGCGAATGAGACTGAACTCGGATTCCTCAAGCTGCAGTGCGTCCATATACTCCTGCGGATTGATCTGACCTGCATTGAACAGGAAGTGGTGGGACGGAATGCTGAACAGCGGCTTTGTGAATTCCTTGATTTCAGGCAGGAGAAAATCCTCGATATTTTGCGACGCCAAGATAAAGGACGACTCCTTTTTACGAACACGCTTCATACCGTTGCGGATATATTCGATTGCGGTCATATTGGTGAGGAATAAATACAACTCGTCAACCGCTGCAACCGTGTTTCCCTTACCCAAAAGCTGATTGCTCATATACGACAGGATATTGAACAGAAGTGTATCCTTGAGTCTTTTGTTAGTATCCATCAAGCCCTTCACTCCGAAACAGATAAATTCTGCGTCCCTAATGTTGGTATGCCCGTCAAAGTATTTTGCTTCTGCACCTTTGCACATGGAGTTCAGTCCGAGGCAGATATTCTGGAGCATTTCCTCGGTATACAGGTGTTTCTTCTCGTTGTCGAATGCCATAAACTCTTTTTCGATAAGCTCGTAGAGGTCACTCATGGTTGGGTAATCTTCAGCGGTGAACTGGTCGAAGTTGGTACCGTCGTCCATACCGAATCTGCCGTAGAGCTTCATGAGCATGATTTCAATGGTGTCGATTTCGGCATCGGTGAAGTCCTTGTAGGCTCTGAAAAAGTCCTTGAGGTAGGAGATGTGTTGACTTAAACGGGTAACTTTTCTGAATACTTCGGGAGCGTCAATGTTTTTCTCCGCTTCTCCCCAGGCTTTCGGCTCTAATGGGTTGATCATATATTCACCCGACATCATATCGATATAGGTTCCGCCGAGGTTTGCACACAGTTCCTGATACTCACTCTCCGGATCAAGCACAAGCACACTTTTGCCTGCCTCACGATGATTGCAAAGCAGGAGCTTGAGCAGATGTGACTTACCCTGACCGCTGTTGCCGAGGATAAGCACATTGGAGTTGGTCTTGTCCTCGGTTCGCTTATCGAAGTCAACAAGCACATTCGAGCCGTACTTATCTCTGCCGATATAGAATCCGTGCTGATCTGTCTTGCCTGAATAATTCAGCGGATACAGATTTGCCACACTTGATGCAGGCAGTACTCTTTCAAACTGGCTTGCGAACACATTATTACCGCAAGGAAGCACAGCGAGGAAGCCCTCTTTCTGGCGGAGGAGCAGTCTGTCAACAGAAATCTTCGAGCGTGTAAGTTCCATTTGAATATCTGCCTGCAGCTCTCGGAGCTTATCCTCCGTCGTCGCTCTCAGCTCAATGAACACAGCCGTGTGAAGCAATGGTTCTTTGTTTCTTCTCAGCTCTGAGAGAAGTTCCACCACATCATTGATGTTATCCTGAGCCTTAACAGATTCGGATACATCGTTTGTGGTGGTCATCATGTGATTCTTTCTCATTGCCTGCTGTACAATCTTACGCTGTTCCATGCTGTTGACAAGGCGATTGTAGATGCGGAGTGTCACACCATTGCGATCTGCAAGGTGTGCAAGGATTGCCGTTTCCTCTGTGGTGGGAGGGTATTCCGTCACAGCCCAGCAGGACTTATAAAAGTTACCACAGATATAGTGGTCGGTGTAGAATCGAACAACGCCGGGAGCGATGCGATCAAAGTACTCTTTAGTTACGATGCGTTCCTGCTGTTCGGGGGTGTATTCCTTTTTTCTTTTCTGCTTATTCTTCATCGAATTCCTCCTTGTCAAAGTAGTTTTCTCCCTCTACATCGGGGATTTCATCTCCTGTAATGCTTGTGCCGAAGTACAGTGCCAGCATTCTCTTGATGTCGGGCTTGCTCATACGCTTTGCCGAAAAACCATGCTCTCCGATTGCCTTATCAATGCGGTTGAGCAGTTTGAAAATGCTCTCATCCTTTTCCTTTCTGAATCTGACTGCGAACAGGAACTGTCTTGCCGAGGACATTTCCGTCTGGATTTCATCAAGGAAGTTGTAGTCAGCCTCCAACAGCTTTCTGACGGATTCATTCTTTTCTTCCTGTAAGCGTCTGCGGACGTATTCCTTGTTGCTGTCAAAGCATTCACAGCTGTCAAGAGCAATGAGTTCCAAATCGGGAACCATGCTCAGAAGCATCATGAGGTGATGCACCTTGGTGTCGATGCTTGCGGAAGACATCACGGAAATATTGGTCGGCTCGACTGCAAAAAATGCAAACTCTGCCTTGTCGGTACGCACTCCGTATTTTGTAAAGTGTTCAAAGCCGATGAGCTTCTGAACGCTGTTTTTCTTCTTTTTGCTCATAGTGTTCACTCCTTATTCCAAATGAATTTCTGCTGTGAGGTCAGGAAAAATCGCACAGCATTGAACATATAGTCCATGATGGCAGTATCATCGGTTCGCAGACTCAGGAATGCAAAGCAGGCTGTGAGAGCCAGCGGTGCAACCATGCGGAGCTTGGCAAACAAAAGTGCTGACAGAATAATGCCGGCACAGATGATACAGAAATCACGGACGTTCCAGAACCACAGCTTTACCGTGGCTCGCAGGTTTTCGGGGTAGATATAAGTTTTCATGGGCTTATCAGTCCTCCTTTTAGGTATAAAAAAGCAGTCAAGCTGTGCCTGACCGCTCTTGATTTATTTTGCAATTGTGATACGGAAATCGCCGTTTGCATCACAAGTAAGTCTTAATGTTCGAATATATCGGTTATAGAAGTTCTCAAGCTCCTTATCGGTTGCGTTGATCCGTGCTTCTTCGTGAATCTTCTTAACCAGTTCATGACCATTCAGATAAGGGATGTCCTGCAGGTATTTTTCAAGTGCTGCAAATAATACCGCTCGTTTCAGATCTGCCGAGTTTCCTGAGCAGAAATCATCAATGGAACAGTAATAAATCCCATGCTCGGAAAGTGCATTCTTGATTGCATTGCCGCATTTTGCGTACTCATACATGACAAGGAATCTTGCCTTTGATAGCGAGGAAATGAGTCCCCAATAGTCTGAATCACTTGACACCAGTATGAAGGAGTCGATATTATTCTCATAATAATTGGTGCAGACACCTGCGGTCATCTTGATATCAACCAGTGATTTACGGTCTGTAACACGCTCCACCTCAATATGCTCTACGGGGATGCTTGTGAATTTACACAGCCAGTCCCAGCCGGATGTGGTGTGTGAATCATCATAAAGTACGATTTTTTCAATGCGTGACAGCTCATCACCATTCAGATTCTTCAGTACACTGTACAGCTTGTATACATCAGAATTCTCACAATCCACAACGATAGCTGTACGGTTGCTCTGCTTGACAAAATCATAGATGCTGTTCTTGGTTTCGCTGTGTGCATCTCGGTACTTGGTGTAATCATCAAAATGATCTCCGTGCAGCTTATACAGGATGCTCAGAAATTTCCCGTCCGAATAAAGGATACTTCCATAATCAGCAGGCTGCCAATGAATGTACATCTGAAATGGATATTTGTCCATATTCGCCATATACTTTTCGAATTCCTTCTTCAGGACATCCTTTTTTGTATACTTCGGAATGCAGAACAGTTCTCTGATATATGCCCAATTCACCCAATCATAGAAAAGAGCGGAGCATTTATCTATATTCTCACTGATCAGCCGTGTGAAATCATGCATATATTTTTCGGAGCGGTAATTCGGCTGAATCACCCGAACACCCCATTTTTCAAGCTGTCGGATGTTATCGTGGTCATACCATTCGATTCTGTCGAGGTTTTTCAGATCATAACGCATAGCGTCATCTGTTTTCTTGAATTTCTGAAATAGTGTAGTTCTCAGCTTGCACAGGTAGCGTATGGTTCGTGCTGCCTGACTTTCATACAGCTTTTGCAGTGTATTGTGGCATTCCTGATCAAAGCATTGCTCAACAATATGCTTTCGCACTCCAATCAGATAAGCGATTGTTGCAACGAGATCCTTGGTATCTACAGTCATCGGCAGCCTCCTTGCTTGAAAAATCCTGTTAAAAGTATTATATCACATCTTGTCGGAAAAGGCAAGTATGTCAGAGCGGTTTTGCGCCTTGATTCCGCCGAATCAACTGTGACAATGTCTGCGGTGTAAAGTCGTTTACATCCACGCCTGCATTGAAAGCATTCTTGACCTGCTGCATTACCTGATTGGCGAAGTTATCGCTGTTGTGGATATGACCATAGATGTGGTAATGTCCTCTGAAATAGCCGTCCCATTCCAGAATCGGATAATGGAACAGCACCACCTTGCGTCCTTCATCCTCAATGCACAGATAATCGTTGATGCTGTCAAAACAGCTTGTAAAGGCTTCCTTCTTCAGATTCTGCCTGTCATGGTTGCCCACAATCAGATGCTTTCTGCCCTTCATACGGTGCAGGAAATTTTCTGGACGGCTGCTCATTTTGAACATCACATCGCCGAGGATATATACATCGTCATCATCTCTGACAACCGCATTCCAGTTATTCACAAGAGCTTCGTTCATTTCCTCTACCGATTCAAAAGGTCTGCCGGACAGCTTCATGATGTTGGCGTGTCCTAGATGCAGGTCGGCTGTGTAGTAAATCATGCTATCCCTCCTGTCGTAGGTATTAAGCAACATTATACCATCACACCTTGAAAAAGTCAACTGATTTAGCACTACTTTTTCGCAATCATTTTCACAGCCTTTGCACCCATATTGACAGTGCTGCTCACGCTCATCATATTCACATGAACACTCGTATCCAGTCCAAACATCTGAGCAATTCTCGGCACTTCATTTGCGGATAAACAGATTCCCACTGCAATCAGCGGATGCTGTGTGAATGTCAGCAGTCCAAGGTAAAGGATGGTGGTCTGCAAAAATGCTGTCATACAGGTGGCAATGACCTGTTTCATCCAGTTGTAGAATCCGTCAGTGAATCCTCTCGGTACGGAGAACAGGTACAGACTGCCGATGGCGATCTGGCACAGCAGAATGCCGCCTCGCTTGATGTTGGCGAACACAACCTTGATGGTGCAGTAGCCGAACAGGATAATAAAGAACAGGTTAAAGAGTGACGCTGTTCCGGAAAGCTGCGTTGTAACCATCAATGCCATTTCTCCGAGAGAATACGGCGATTCTCCAGTAAAACTGTACAGCAGATCCGTGGCGAATGTGCCTTGCAGGTCGGTACAGAAGCTGTATAGCCTTTGCGGAACAACCGTCACAAGGTTTGCTGCCATGAAGCCCTTGAGAACATTCAGACAGGTATTCTTGATGTTTGCCTGTCCCGATTCATAACTGATCGCCGTATCGAAGATGGCAACAATCATGCCGCATATAAACAGCATCCATGCAAGGTGGTGGAACAGGGACAGGAATGCACCTGCCCACGCCATATCGAAGATGTCTGCTGCGGACTCATTGATGAATTCAAACAGTTCTGCAACTGCACCGAAGATGAGGTTGAACAGCCACTCGAACATACACTCCCAGATCCAATCGCCGATTGCGTCCGTGACTTCGCCGACTGTGTTATCCCAGAGCGAGGAAATGCCGTCACCGATCCAGCTGACGGCATCGCCGATCCAATCAAACATCGGTTATCTCACCTCGCTTCTGCATAAAAAAATCAGCCCTTTCGGACTGATACTCACTGATTTTCTCTTTTGCCGATGCAAGCCGCTTGGTGCTTGCATACATTCTGCCTGCCATGCAGTACCGGCAGTCGCCGTGATTGCGGCAGGATTTGTCCACCGCTTTCGCACCTCTGTACGGTCTGCGGCGTTCCTTCTTGTGTAAAATTGCTTTTTCTAAACTCATTTTGACCTCCTTAAGCGGAAAACCGCTGATTTTGGTCAGCGGTTAGTTTTCTGTATTTTCCATGAAGCTCTGAATCACATCCATGATTTCATTCAGTCTGCTTTCACCGATGCCCTTGATCTGACCGATGGCTGTTCTCAGTTCATCAAAATCAATACAGGCGGATTCAGCGTCATTCTTTCCCGAAACATAGACATTTGTCAGCATCTGTTCCATCTGTGCTCTGTCCATCTTTTTGACGGAACGGTAGGTTTCACGGTCTAAGCTGTATTTTTGTGACATGGTAGGACTCCTTTTTTCTGCAATAATCCGTTTTCTATTATACCACATCCCGCCACAAATTTCAATCCCGAATCCTGTACAGCGTGGAGCTTTTCCCTCCATGCACACGCCTGCGTGGCGTTCTTTTAATCAGCTGTGCATTTTCCAGATCATTCAGCGCACGGAACACCGTCCGCTTGCTCAGATGGAGATCCTCTGCAATCGTTCTGACTGACGGAAAGCATTCTCGTTGCTTGTTTGCCCTGTCGCACAGATAGCAGTAAACTGTAACAGCCCGATGGGGCAGGTTCATGTCGTAGATTCGCCTTGCACTCAGCATTTACCTCCCTCCCGTCTTGACATTCATCGGCTTGTGGGGTGTTTCTTCCGGAAAGACATCCTCCGTATATTCTTCCTCAACAGGAACAAACCCCTTTTTCTGGGGATACTTGATTTCAATCTCACGGATTAGCTCGTCACGTTCCATATAGGATACTGCTCTTGCACCCTTGTCGGGCAGGAGGTACGGCTCGTGAAACTGAATACCCCATTTGAAATACAGCTTGAGCTTTGAAATCATGGGATGTGTGCCTGTTTTCATGACAATAAACTGTCCTTTTGGCATGGATTTCAGCTCATCCACAGTCATCAGCGGTCTGCCGATCATCTGTAGGGATTGGCTCTTTTCTCTGCCGTGGGATACCGTGCCTGATAAAACTGTTTGTTCACCAAGTGCCTTTGATAGCACTTCTGCTGATTGTGAATTCGGAGCAAATCCACCGAATACTGTCAACTGTGTATTATCCGTGATAATCTCCATGCCTTGCTTGCCATAGTTTTGTTCCAGCTGTGCAAAGGACTGTATAATTGCAACAATGGATATTTTTCGGCTTCGTCCTGCGGAAAACATTGCCTCTGCACCCTCAATCTTCGGAAAGGTGCCGAACTCATCACAATAGAACATGACTCTGTTAGGCAGTGCGCCGCCGTTCTCATCGGCGATCACAAGAATTTCTCTGTACAGCTGCTGAATCAACAGGCTCACCATGAAATATTTGCTTTGATCCTCCTCCGGAAGTATGATAAAAATCGCTGACTTCTCACTGCAGAATCGCTCTGCGTCAACGGCAGTCCCGAAGCACAAAAGCTGTTCCATCTCGGAGTCCAGAAAGCTGTTGAGACGGGATAGTGCCGTACTCATAACAGACAGCATTGCCTGATCTGCGGAGTTCAGAGCCGCACCTGCCAGCCATTTTGCCTTATGCTCGGAGGGGAGCTTTTCCATCAGCTTTGTAAAATACATCTGTGGCTTTACCTTAGGGGAAGGCTGATATTTTGCAAGCAAGTCCTGAATCAGCTTGAACACGGATACGATGTGCCGTTCATTCTTTTCGCCGAATTCTGCAAGCAGCAGTATCACAGAACTGAGAAGTCCCTCTGCTGCATCGTAGAAAAACGCATTCTGGCCATAATTTCCGTCACCGCCGCCGATGTTGATGATAGTCTTTGCTGTAATCTTTGCGTACTTTTCTGCTTTTGCCTTTGCGGACAGGTTTGTTTTATCGGAGAGATACTCATCCATATACTTGTTCACAAGGTGCAGGATATTGTTCTCATCCGATCTGGTTGGGTTTCGCAGGTCGAGAACAGAAACATTGTAGCCATAGTAGTTTTTAGCGATAGTTCCGTAGTTTCGAGCCACGTCGTAGAGTAGGAAAGAGCCGCCTTACCATGTTGCCATGGCAGGTCTGCCCAGACCCCTCCCAGAACCGGACTTACACCTCTCGATGTATCCGGCTCGCCATTATTGTTCAATTTTCAGAAATCAAGGATTGTGGATTCTATGATGACAGTCCTTGCAGAGAGCAAGGGTTTTTCGCTTTTTCGCTATCATAATAGCCTCCCAGAATACTTTGCCTTTGAGATTTTTCACTTTATTCACATGGTGCATTTCAAGCGATACATTGGTTTTTCCGCATAATTCACACACCTGTGAGCATATTCGTTTTTCAACTGTTGTTCTTGTTGTTGCATGAAGTACTGCATAATCTACAATGACTTCATCAAACGTGACTGCTTTCTTGCATTTCATAAAGTCCGCAAATCTGCAACGCTTGATGCCGTTCTTTGTCTGATACGGAATACTCCAATTGCCATTACAGCTGTATTTATCAACTATCTTTCTGCTTGTGGTTTTGTGTTTTCCAGCAAGCGTTTTAAGACAGCTGTATTCCATAAAATACGCAAAATAGCTGAGCCTTGCATAATTGCTCGCTAAGGCATAGTAATTGCAAATTCCACGCAGTTCCGCATTATATGCAAACAGGATTTCTAAATCTGTGCATGAATACAGATACTTTCTTGCAATCGGTTCAAGTGTTCCGTCATGCAACTGCTGAATGATATATTTCTCAAACAGGAATGGCATGATTTTGTCCTGAAAAGGGACATTCAGTTCCACTTTCCCCTTAAGGGTTCTCTGTAAGTGCGTACCGTGCGGTTTCACTGTGTTATCACGTCTGACACGAACATCATAGCCAAGAAAACGTGCCGGTTTGCTGCTGTGCGTAATCAAAGTTTTTTCCTCTGATAATTCCATTTTCAGTGTATCATGAATGAAATCAGAAAACTGCTGTTTAATCAATTCACAGTCTTTTCTGTCACCCTTGATACCAATCAGGAAATCATCTGCATATCGGATATACTTCAGCACTTTGTCCGTTTGTGAGGAACAGGGCATTTTTCTTTTTTGCCTTTCAAGTTCTTTAACACGTTTCAGCAATGTTGTTTTTGTTTCTCCGGTTGTTGTTTCTATCTGTTTCTTTGTTTTTCTAATTTCATATGCTAATCTGTCATATTCTGAATATCTTGCGTGTTCACGTTTCTTTTTAAATCGATTAGCAGTTCTTTCAGCAAATTCATCAAGTTCATGCAGGTAAATATTCGCAAGCAGGGGCGAGAGAATTCCTCCCTGCGGACAACCGGAATAAGTGGCATGATACTGCCAATTTTCCATATATCCGGCTTTCAGAAATTTACCAATCAGCTGATTCAGCCGTGCATCCTTGATTTTTTTGCCAATGAGTTCAAGCAGCACCTGATGATTGATGTTGTCGAAACATCCTTTGATGTCACCCTCTACGAACCATGTGATTCCTGTAAAATCCTTTTTCAGAAATTGCAGTGCAGTATGACAGCTCCTGTTGGGGCGGAAGCCATGTGAATGTTTGGAGAAAATCGGCTCATACACCGATTCCAGAACCATTCTTACAGCCTCCTGCACCAGCTTGTCCGTAAATGTCGGAATTCCAAGCGGTCGCTGTTTCTTACTGCCTCTTTTCTTGTTCACATATTTTCGTCTGACAGGTTTCGGGGCATAGCTGCCGTCTGCAAGTGATGTTATGATTCTGTCAATCTTTTCCTGACTGAATCCGTCCGCAGTATCGTCATCCACACCCTTTGTTGCCGCCCCTTTATTGGCATAAAGATTTTGATATGCCATGAAATACAAGTCGGGTCTTAACAAGTAGCGATAAAGCCTTGTGAAAATCTCTGTTTTGTTTTTTCTTGAATTCTTACTGATATTCTCTAAAATCTCTGTTGTTGGTTTCATTTGAGGCATTCCTCCCTAATCAATTTTTGATTTTAGAACACAATAACTGTCCTCCTTCGCCATGTAAGGGGTATTATCCCTCTCGGACTACTACGAGGACTCCGTTACCTTATTGGATATTCAGCGTCATCTTTCTTGCCTTGCGGCTTAAAATTTATCACCCTGATGGGCATTTCGCATAGCTCTTTCCGAGCGTTCCAACTTAGGCAATCTCCGGTTAATGCAATAAGCAGGCAAATGCAGATTGTCGGATATGCTTTTGTTTCGTTATCACCAGTTCTCTGGCTTGTCATATGAATTTTCTGGTAACCCATCGCACAAAGGCGAAATGCAATGTTTTCATATCAGAGGTTGATACTGCTGTAGTAGCAGGTACATACACGTTCCTCTGTCCGGACACAACGGAAACTTGAAACTCACATTCAACATTCTGTAGTTTTATCCTCATATCTGCTTGGCGTTGCAGTTCAGTCGTACCCCTGTGTATGGGATAACTTACCGCTTTCCCTGTCATGCTATTGTTCCGTTCAGCTTTCGCTTTTCGGTTAGACAGTTCGCCTCCATCGTTACCTTGATGGACAGTGCCTTAATCTGTTTCTTATTGCACCCTATCCGGACGCACACCTTTGCTGTCGGTTGAGATGAACGACATTCCCGATGCACAGGCAAGCTCTATATTTGGATACAGAAAATACGCCGTCTTGCCCACGCCCGCTGCGCCAATCATGAGCGTATGCACATCGCCTGTATCAATAAGGGCTGTGGTGTTTTTGCCTTTTCCACGACAGGCTACGATAGTTCCTTGTACTTTCGGAAGATTCTTGCCTTGCCGCCACAGCTCAGGCTCAAACGGCAGAGAGGAAAAAGTTCTCTTGATTTCGCCGCCTGTTGCAAAGCGGGCGGTGCCATGCTGCCCATTTCCGACCTTCTTTGACTTGATTCCGTTCAGGCTGTAGTTATCCAGCAGATTCATGATGACAATAAACGCAATGAACACCACAACCAGAACGCCAATTAAAACTGTTTGTCTTTCACTCAAAACTTCAACTCCTTTTCTCTGTAACAGAATAGATTCTTCTTTCTGAGGTTATCTATTCTGTTCCTTTGTATACTTCTCTTTCTAATGACTGTGCGTCACTATCCTGATGACACTAACCATACCCAATGCTCATACTTTCGGAGCATTCCTCCGTCTGCACTGGTTCCTCCTGCACTGTCTGCATGGACTGCTCCACCTCACATCTGATCGCACAATCCGCAAGCTCATACAGCAGTTTAGCCGTCTGCACAGATTGTTCACGGGTTCGGGCAAGCTGTTTCAGATCCTGATACACAGCGGAATATGCTGCTTTCAGATTATCCATTTTCGAGGACATTCTGCCTTTATCGCTGTAGGCACGGTACTCATCTGTGAGCTTCGTTTTCAGCTTTCGGAACATATCCTCACCGCCGCCAATAAAATAAGCCGAGCCTGCAAGAGCATACTCGGCGAGATATTTATATTGGCCGTTTCGGAATGTGGTATAAAGCTGTGCATTGAGCTTTTCGGGGCGGAACTTCAGATACTGCAGAGTTTCCACCTGCTGAATGAACATCTCAATGCGTCTGTGTGGAACAGCTGGCAGAGCCTCTGCACCGTGCTGTGCTTTCAGCACTTCATTCCAATCCTTCATGCTTGGCTCAAGCCTATGAATTGTGGCATATCCATGTTCTTTCAGCACATCCGTGAGTCTGTCAGCCGCATCGATACCGCCCTCATCGTTATCCGTACAAATAATGATTTCGGTGAGATTCAGATGTTCTTCCAGTGCAGTCAGAACAGCACTTTCATACACACCATTCATAGCGATATATGAGTGCTGTTCCCAGTCATTTGGGTAAAGTGTCAGGAACGACATCAGATCAATGGGTGCTTCGAACACAAAGAGCTTTTGAGATGTTCCGAAATGGGCAAAGCTGTACTTGGTGTCCGAACCCTCAATCGTCTGTCGGAAGCTGGTGCCGAATGTGGTTGTGGAGCGTTTGTGGGCTTGTCTTGGGACTCCGTTGCCATCGACGCCTACGAACACTGCATTGTGGTGCTTTTTGTCCTCATAGAGCAGTTTTCGCTTGGCAAAATGGGTGATGATCTCCGGTGCAATGAACCTCTGCTTGATGAGATAGGCATATACTCTGTGCATATTGTCGTTGGCTTCGGGGAGCTTGAATTCTCCTTTTTCTTCTGCCTTTACCTCTTTTGGAGGAGCGTGTGACAGTGGCAAGGCTGAATATCCGAGCAGAGCCTGCATTGCGTCCTGAAAGCTCATGCCGTAATGCTCCTGCATGAATTTAATCGGGCCGCCGCCGACCTGATTCTTGTGGTCAAACCAATGCGAGCCGCGCATTGTAATGCTGTCGTGCCTGCCGCTTTCATCGTGATAGATGAGCTTATACTCACGACCAGCTCGCTCAAGAGTTTCGCCACGCATCCGCAGGAATTCAGGCAAGTCTACGCTGTTGGCAAGGAGCTTCTGCTCGTCGGTGTAGGGGATATATGGCATCTGATCAACTCCTTTTTGTGGGGATAGAAAAAGAGCTTTCGGATCAACCGAAAGCTCTATGTATCCATATTCTGCCTATTCTCCAAGCAGTGCCGCCACAATCCTCGCACCAAGCCGCAGACCTGCACGACCGGCTTCATCGGCAACAATCGTGCTGTACCTGCCAATGAGCTTTTCCAGTTCCTCTGCCTTGCTCTCTGACAGTTCTCGTTTGGCAAAGTCGTGAATTTCCTTGCTGATCTCGTTGTATTCTGTACAGCTGCCCAGCGGAACATCCAGTTCCAGTGCGAATTTCTCCGTCAGTTCATCCATCATATTCATGGGAGTAACCTCTCTTTCTGTTGTAGCTCTTTTCAACTACAATACCACACTTTCCGCAAAAGATCCATTCACGAAA
>JAFSBM010000001.1 GCA_017437285.1 Ruminococcus sp.
TGATATAAAAATGATCACGAATTGCTGGAAACTATCCTGTGACGTTGAATGAGGAAAATGCTATGGTGATTTTTGCGAAAAGCTTTATAATATATAAAGGTTTTTGCATTTTTCACCAAACCTCAAGAATCACACAACAAGTTTCCAGTAATTCGTGATCGGAAAATAAATTCTTTTTATTTGATTTTGCCGCAGTAAAATGTTATATTAATGCCATTCCTGCTCCGGGGTGTGCATTTTGCGAGACCGCAGGCAGAGCAAAATGCGAGGGGCATGCCCCTCAAGGAGGTGTGGAGGAACCGGTTACTCCACATTTCATCAAACACATAAAAAACTAAATTTAAATAATAAAATATATAACAATATATTAAATAAAAGATTGGAGGAATCGATTATGACAAATGATAACAGCATTATGAAATTTGAAGAAGTAATGGCATATCTGGATATTGGTAAAAGCACCTTATATACCTTACTCAGAAACGGTGACATACAATCATTTAAAATCGGTAAAACCTGGAAAATCCCAAGAAAAGCTGTTGAGGATTATGTTCAGAAATCTATCAGTGTAAATGAGAAATCTCAGTCAGGGTTGTCCTGCTGAGATTTTTTCTTTATGGGACAAAAACAACATTTTATGGTGTAAAAAGTAATATGAATATTCCATTTAATAGTGTATAATTAAGACAGTAGAAAAGCAAGGCACATTGAATGTGTCAAATAATTCTGGGAGGGAATTCAAATGAAAAAGGTATTATCAGCTTTATTGTCATCAGCAGTTATAATGAGCAATGTATCAGCATTGCCATTAAACACAAATGCAGCTTGGAAAGGGCAGTACGAATTTGAAAAAGGAAAAATCGTAAATTCAGGCGAAAACGGTGCGGAAATTACGTCAGTCAGCGGTGCAAGTGCAGGAAAAGCAGTTGACATAAAAGACGGCGGAAATACAGTTACTCTGACAGTAAATGCAGAAAATTCGGGAGCATATAGATTGAGTATACGCTATAATCAGCCTTATGACGAGGGCGGAAAATATCAAAACGTCATTGTAAACGGCAAAAGTGCAGGAGAGGTATTCTGTGAATATACAGGGGATGATTTTAGTGTAGTCAGCGTAAATGCAGATTTGAAGTCAGGCAGCAACGAAATCGCAGTTGAAGCATCATGGGGTTGGACAAATCTTGACTGCCTGCTTGTAGAGGAGGGAAGTTTCTCCAATTACACAGGTACAGCAAAGCTTTCAAATCCAAATGCAACTGCTAAAACGCAGGCATTATACAACTATCTTTGCGATACATACGGCAAAAATGTCATTTCAGGTCAGCAGGAGTCCACATGGATGGGCAGTGAAAATTATGAGTTTGATATAATCAAAAATGCCAGCGGAAAATATCCTGCATTACGTGGTCTTGACTATATGGGCGATGATTTTGCGGGCTGTAATCGCCGTGCAATAGATTGGTACAAAAAAGGCGGTATTGTAACCATATGCTGGCATTGCGGCAGTGATTTCAGAGGAAGTCATACAGAATCTCTTGATTCTGATTTAAACTGGAGCAGTGCATTAACTCCGGGTACAAGCGAATATAACGCACTTATTGCAGGTATGGACAAGGGTGCAAAGGCACTTCTTGAATTGAAAGAAGCAGGTGTTCCTGTTATTTGGCGACCATTCCACGAATTTGACGGAAAATGGTTCTGGTGGGGAAAAGGCGGAGCTGAAAACTTCAAAAAGCTCTGGCAGATAATGTATGACCGTTATACAAATCATTGGGGACTCGATAACCTTATCTGGAGTTTAGGTTATTGCGGAGATGTAAACAGCGGCTGGTACCCCGGAGATGAGTATGTAGATATAATCGGTGCTGATACTTATGTAAATCATACTGAATCCCTTGTAAATATGTATAATAAGACAGCTCAGGTTGCAAATAAACCAGTGTGCCTCCATGAAAACGGACCAATTCCTGATCCCGAGAAGATGAAAGCAGACGGAGCAAAATGGCTTTGGTTTATGACATGGCATACATCGTTCATTGACAGCAATCAGTTTAATACTGCATCATATATCAAGAGAATTTACAACAGCGATTATATGATTACACTTGATGAACTTCCCGATGTTTACAGCTACGGCAATACTTCATCAGGTGGCAATACTGCACCCGAATTTACAATATCACCACCCGAAGCAGTAAAAGGCGATATTAACGAGGACGGAGAAGTTACTGTAGCTGACGCTGTACTCCTTGAAAAGCGGCTTTTGGGAAGCGGAGCAAATAATTCTGCTAATTGGAAAAACGCTGATATATATGCAGACAGCGTTATTGATGTCTATGATATGATTGAAATGAGAAAGCTTATTTCCTAGGAGAAAAAGCCTGTAACTCCACCTGCAACTGAATTACCAAAGCCTACATATAATTATGACCCTGCTAAGATTTATTCCGAATATTCTTGGAATTATAAAAATACAATTTCACAGGCAGGTACTGTTGTAAAGGAAAGCTATAACGGCATTAACGGAACAAATTCCCTTAATGTGTATCTGCCTTATGGTTATAATGAGAACAAAAAGTACAATATTTTTTATTTCATGCACGGTATGGGGGATAATGAAAATACACTTCTTTACAATGATAATGGTGAAATGCAGCGTGTGTTTGACAATATGATAAACAACGGTGACATTGAGCCGATGATTATTGTTACTCCCACCTTTAATAAGTGCAGTAGTGACACATTCTATAATGCCGAGAATTTCTACAAGGAATTCCGTGAAAGCGTAGTTCCATTTGTTGAGGGCAAATATTCAACTTACGCAGAGTCAACTTCAAAGGAAGATATTGCAGCATCAAGAATGCACAGAGCCTATGGCGGTTTTTCAATGGGAAGTGTTTCTACATGGGCAGTCTTTGAGAACTGCGTTGATATAGTCGGATATTTTATGCCTATGAGCGGCGGTCATCACTGGGGAACAGGAAATGCAGACGCAGGTGCTTTAGGACGTGCAGTTGACAAAGCAGGACTGAAAAAGAATGAATACTTCATTATGTCTGCAACAGGAACTTCTGATTTTGCATATTCTGTTCTTGCTCAGCAGATTGAAGATATGAAGAAACAGAGCCATTTTGAGTACACATCAGATTTTTCAAAGGGTAATTTCTGGTTTATTCTTGCAAATGGCGGTGAACATAGCTGGTATTATGTACGTCAGTACATCTACAATTGCCTGCCATTCTTCTTCCGCCAGTAATTAATAGAAATCTCCATATATCCCATTCGATTTCGAAGTCGGATTAATTTCTAAGAAACAGAGCCTGAAAAGGCTCTGTTTCACTATTGACAAAAAAGTGTAGATATTGTATAATTGTATTAGCAAAAGTGCTGGGGTGATAAAATGGAAAGCAAAGGCAGAATAGGTGTTATTGTTCCTCATATAAGCAGTAATACTGAAACGGAATTAATTGATGTGATATACAGAAAAGCCGCTGAATACGGCTATGATGTTCTTGTTATATCAGGTGTAATAAATTATGTAGATGATATGCTGGATGGGACTTATTGCAAGGGACAGACAAATATATATGACCTGATACTCTACGGAGATTTTGACGGCTTTATATTTGAAGCAAATATTTTTTGCAGCGAAAAACAGCGGAAAATAATTCTTGATTTGCTGAAAAAGCGTGATATACCTACAGTTGTTGTTAATTATGAGCAGCCATATTTTCCTGTTGTTTCAGCAGATGAAACTATGCTGTTTTATCTGACAACGGAACATCTCATAAAAGAGCATAATTGCCGTAAATTCTATTGTATCGGCGGTTATAAAGGGCATATTCCCTCAGAACAGCGTATATACGGATTTAGAAAAGCAATGGATAATGCAGGTATTGAATACGATGAAAGCTGCATTATTTACGGCGATTACTGGCGTGATATTCCACGGCAAATAGCTCTTGACATTGCAAATGGTAAAATAGAAAAGCCTGACGGAATTATTTGCGGAAACGATATTATGGCTGTGGAAGTATGCCGAACACTTATGGAAAATGGTGTGAAAGTTCCCGAAGATGTAAAGGTAACAGGCTGTGACGGCAGTATAATTTCACAAACAGAAAGAGTTACTATTACAACTGTATCAAGTCAGTCTAAGCTTAATGGTATGCTTTCAATCCGTAAATTGCTTGGTATTATCGGTGAAGATGTTGCAGATGAAGCGTTCCCTCTTGAACTTGTCATAGGAGAGAGTTGTGGATGTGGTGTAAAAGGAAATTTGTGCAGCTGCCGAAGCCTTTCAGATATACGAGAATATGCGGGTATAATATTTGAAATGCTGGAGCATAGACGTACAAGCAGCCACGGTGAAATTAACAGGCGAATGTCTGAATGTAACAACATATATGACGTAACAGGTACATTTTTAGGCTGCTGTTATATGATGCCTACTGGTATAAAGGCTGAGTTGTGCTTGTGTAACGATTGGTGCAGAAGTATGAGCAATCCGCTTATATATCGCAGAGGCGGATATTCCGACAAAATGATTTTGGGAATGGAAGCGGATTATAACGGCTGTAATCAGATGATAGAATTTAATATACGTGATATATTCCCGTCGCTGAAAAAGCCTCATAGCCCACGGTTAACTGTGTTATCATCAATTCACTATAAAGGACAGATTTTTGGTTATGTAGGATTTACCTACAAAAAAGCTGCACATATAATTTTTGACGAGTTTTATATGACTTGGTGTGATTCTGTAAGTATCGGTCTTAACAGCGTGCAGAATAAAATGTACAAAGATTATGTAAACAAGCGTATAGAATCCCTTTCGGAGTATGCACCTGTCCTTGGTATATACAACAGGCGTGGACTTATAAGCAAGCTTGTGGGACTCATGACCGACAATAACAGTTCGGAATATCTGCTGATTCTTGTTTCATACATAAAAGAGGGGAGAGTGCGTTACAGTGTTCCTCCTATAAATTCAATAGTAAACGCTATGCGTCTTAGCAGGGATGAATATATACTTGCAAGCATAGATGAAGAAATAATAGCCGCATTAATAGAAAACGACGGAAAAAAGCATACATCTGCTGAATTGGCTGTAGATGTTTCTGACAAGGTAAATGCGTCATACCGAGGGGCTATTGAACTTAAAACAGACAGAATTGCGGTAATATCGAAAACTTTGACATCAGCAGATATATTTGAAATTGATAATCTTATATCTGTGCTGACAGATGAATTAAAGGGAAAAATGATGAGCCTTAGTTCAGGTATGTTCAGCTATAAGGATAGATTTATAGCTTTGAGAGATGATATATTCAGACATCCCGAAAAAGAATGGAATATTGAGTCTATAATCAGAAGTATGGGCATAAGCAAAAGTCATTTTCAGCGAATATACAAGGAACTTTTTGACACAAGCTGTAAGGAGGATATAATAACTTCAAGAATGGAAAAGGCTAAATGGCTTCTTGAAAATACAATAATACCTGTAACTCAGATTGCGGAGCAGTGCGGATATTTCAATAGCAGTCATTTTATAAGACAATTCGGCAGCCGTGTGGAAATGACTCCCTCGGATTATCGCAAAAAATTCAGAAAGGAATAATATTGCAAACATTATGGGGCGAAATGTCATTTACTGTTAATGAAAAATAGTGTATTATAATATTAGCTTCACAAGAAAAATATATCTGCACATATTTTTTACTGTGATATTATCCGAAAAAGGATGACTAAGAGGGAAAATACATCCTTTTTCTGAAAAATTGTGGGTGGACAAATCAGAGAAGTGCATCAGTTCTGCTGGTGCATTTTCTATATGCAAAAGTATTATTATTGAGAACCTCTAAAAAACGCCCTCACGGCATAATTCCGCTTGTGTTACGGTTTTTAGAGAACCCCTATTATAATTTTTGGAGGTTAATTTTATGAGAAAATCAATTGCAGTTTTACTTGCAGCTGCTATCTCAGTTAATACTATAGTTGCTTCTTCGTCAGCAATGTATAATTACAATGACGGAGCAGATATAGGAATAACTGCAGCAGCTGCTGAAACAATGGTAGCGTCAAATTATATAATAAGCAGGGGAGTACCTGCTTATTCAGAAAAATCCAATAATACATCTTCTGCCAATGATGATAAATATTACACTTCCTGGACAGGAACTGCTGAGGACTATATTGCTTATGACCTTTCATCAGTTCCTGCATCTCAGAGAAAAAAAGTAATAGCTGTATGGTATAACCCATCTTTGCCACCAAAAAAAGCGAAACCCCAAGAAAATACGTCACTTGGGGCGTGTTTTTTAATAATTACGATGTAGGTACATCAAAGCACCTTTACTGATGATTTCAATTTTCGTAGGTCTCCACTTGAA
>JAFSBM010000125.1 GCA_017437285.1 Ruminococcus sp.
ACGGTCCGAATAACGACGGTGTAACTGATTATGATGATACCGACTACGGTGTAAATAATGATGGTGTGACTGATTATGCACCGCCCGCAACACAAGCTCCCGCAGTACAGGCTCCTGTTGGCGGCGACAGCGGCTATGGCGACAGCGGTTATGACGCAGGAAGCAACTACGGCGACAGCGGTTATGATGACTAAAACGACAACCTCCATACTGCACAGTGTTCACCGCCGCTTTATTATGATAGCGGCGGCTGTGCTTTGTCTGACGATGACAGCCTGCAATACGGCACAATCAGAGCCTGGCAGTGCAACCGGTGTGCAGATGGAGTATGAAGATAAGCTGTTTGACAAAAGATATGTGCATACGATTGACATTCAGATGGGGGATTGGGACAGCTTTTTGGAAACGGCGGCAGACGAAAAGTACAGCCCCTGCGATCTTGTGATTGACGGCGAAACATTCGAGAACATCGCCATCCGTGCAAAGGGCAACAATTCCCGCCGTCTGACGGAGAAATACGGTCTTGACCGCTATAGTCTGAAAATCGAGTTCGACCACTATTATGACGGTACATATTATGGTCTGGATAAATTCTCGCTCGATTCCTCCTTCCAGGACAACAGCTATATGAAATCATGGCTTGCCTATGATATGTTTGCACATATGGATGTTCCTGCACCGCTGGTGAGCTATGTCTTTGTGACGGTGAATGGCGAGGACTGGGGGTTGTTCCTTGCGATCGAAGAGCCGGAGGAAAGCTTTGTAAAGCGCAATTTCGGAGAGGATCACGGACAGCTCTACAAGCCTGATTACAAGTCCCTCAATGCCGAAAATGCGGATGTGGCACTGCGTTACACGGATGATAATTATGTCAGCTACGACAATATCTTCCGCAAGGCAAAGTTTGACATCACCGATGCAGACAAGCAGCGAGTGGTGGATGCACTGAAAATTCTCTCTACGGGCGAAAATCTGGAAACAGCGGTGAATGTGGATGAGGTACTGCGGTATTTCACGGTGCAGGTGTTCGTTGTAAATCTGGACAGCTATCTTGGAAAGACAGGGCATAACTATTTCCTTTATGAGGAGAAGGGTATTCTGAGTATGCTTCCGTGGGATTATAATCTTGCGTTTGCGACCTATTCGCTTGGTATGCCCGATCCGATCAATGATGCCACGCTTTATGTGAATTATCCGATCAATACACCGGCAGCAGGTGAGATCATGAAAAACCGTCCGCTGTATCATAACCTGATGAAGAATGACGAGTATTTCGCCCAGTATCACGCTTATTTTGACAGCTTTATTTCGGAATACTTCGAGAGCGGCTATTTTGCGGAGTTCACAAATGAAACTGTTGAAATGATTTCGCCTTACGTTCAGCGTGATGCAACTTCATTCTGTTCCTATGAGGATTTTCAGCTTGGTGCAAAAACGATTCAGAATTTCTGTCTGCTCCGTGCGGAAAGCGTCAGAGGACAGCTTGACGGAACAATTCCTGCGACCATTGCAGGGCAATCAAAGGACAAGAGCAATTTTGTGGATGCTTCTTCCATATGGCTGCCGGATATGGGTGAAGTGGAGGATTTGAAAGATGCATCGTAGAATATATATAGGAACACAGCTTTGTAGGGGCTGTGTTCTTTTTATCGTCGCAACTGTCAAAAATCAGTATTAACGCTCTTGACAAACCAGAACATATGTACTATAATTAAGGTACAACAAAATCAGCTGACCGGTGAGGGACATGTTTTTGGCATGAACCTCAGGTGATCACGGTATCCGCTTAGGCAACCATACGCCGACTAAGGTCGGATTCGTGAGCGTTCACAGCTTCGGCTGTGTCGGGAATCTGTTCCTTTCCACAGCGGAAAGAGGTGCATATGAGCAAGCT
>JAFSBM010000012.1 GCA_017437285.1 Ruminococcus sp.
AAAGTTGAAGCCCTTCTTCGTTCCGCTACGCTCCACTCCAAAGGGCTTCAACTTTCAATATACCTTTTCTCTTGGAATTTTTTTGTTTTGGGTCATATCTATTGACAACGCAGAATTTTTTTCGAAAAATTTTCAAAAAAGGCTTGACAAATCAGTTTTATTGTGGTATAATATATAAGTACTCAGGAGATGAGTCAAAAGCGAGTGTGCTGGAATAGGCAGACAGGCACGTTTGAGGGGCGTGTGTCGAAGGACGTATGGGTTCAAGTCCCATTACTCGCACCAAATCTCTACCATTTCGGTAGAGATTTTTTTATGCCATTTTTCATAATTCAATCCCCATAGTTTATGCTGTGGGGATTTTTTACCTCATTTGTTATACATACGCAAAAAACGCACCCTCCCATTCGGGAAGGTGCGTCATTTATATCGTTACAGCATAAATTGTAATTCTAAAAATTACTTAACAGCAGCCTCGTACTCAGCTGATGTCATTGGGAAGTCAGACTTGCTGATAAGACCAGCGTCAACTGCCTGAATAGCAACGCCATCCTTGATTGTGAGACCTTCGCCGTTGTCGATAACGTCAGCGTTAGCAGCACCCTCAGCTGTGAGAGCGTACTTATCGCCGTTACCGATAGCCTGGAATAATGCAGCAGCGTCAGCGATTGTTACCTTGCCGTCGCAGTTAGCGTCACCCCAGAGTACATCTGGAGGTGTAACTGGCTTTGTTGTAGGAGCAGTTGTAGGCTCAGTTGTAGGCTCAGTTGTTGTAGTTGTAGGCTCTGGCTCAGAAAAATAAGGAACTACATCTGGATAGAGAAGTGCGAATGTACCATATGTCATGATAGCATCGCCCATGTGCCAGAATCTGTGGAGCTTGTACTTGTAATCCTCAGTTCCGCCTGTAGCGTCGTAAACTTCCTTACACTCCTGGTACATAGGATCCTTAGCGTAGCTCTCACGGATAGAGCTGAATGTAGCACCTGGCTCAAGCTTAGAACCGTCAGGCATTGTTCCGCTATAGTAATCAGGAATATAAACTTCCTGTGTGAAGATTCTCTCGAGTGAGCCGTTGCAGTCCTCGAATGCGATACCGATTTCATCACGGCCGAGGTTCCACTGTGCAGACATAAGCTTGTTAGCAAGGAGGAGACCCTGCTCAGCAACAGATGAACCGCCATTCTTAGCAGCATCAGCCTTTACGCCCTTAGCAGCTGCATAGAAGATAAGTGTATTACAGAGTGAGGATACACAACCGATATCTCCCATACCGTAGTTTCTGATTGTACATGTAAGACCGCTGTTAGCGTCTGGATCATACTTACCGCTCCATGTCTCAGGCTGACCCTTCCAGTCAAGAGTTGCAGGAATAGCGTAAGCGAGTTCCTTACCGTCCTCAGTTACATAATCGAACTGAGTATTCTCAATGAACCACTCAATCCATCTGCTGAGAAGTGAATCGAGAGCTTCTTCAAGGCTAAGACCACCGTATGTCTGACCGGACTCATCGCCGTTCTTCATTACATAGTAGTAAAGCTCAGCAAGACGCTGTGTAGACCATACCTGGTTACCAATCCAGTGGTTAGAACCTGGGTCAGCGTATACAGGATGCTCAACGTAAACCATGTCATAGAATGTAGACTCGCCTGCGTCATACTTCTCGTACTTACCGTTCTTGGAGTTTGTACAACCACCAGCGTAAGGACCATTTGCAGACTGGAGCCAGAGATACATTTCAATCTGTCTCTTGAGGGATTCCTCATAGTCAGACTGGAAGTTCTTTGTCTTTATGCCGTCGCCCATGTTCTTGTCATATGCAAGAGCATAAGCTGCAAGTGGGTTCTGATAGAACTGGTGAGAATGTGAACAACCGATCTGCCAAGCCCACTGATAGTCACCGTAAGAAGCTGTAAGAGCGCCGCCCCATGATGTATACCATGACATGAGATAGTGCTGGCTCTTAAGACCTGCGGAAGAAGAAGCCATATTCTGGCAGCCGATTTCCTTATAGTACTTATCGAACATGTCGTTACGGCACTGGTCACCCATCTTACCAGCAAGGTAAGAAAGTTCGCCGCAGTCAACGCCGAAGTTAGAAGCAAAGTAGATAGCCTGAATAGCACGGTCCTCAGCGTCAGGAGCGTTTGTGAAGGAGTACTGTGGCGGAACCTTATCCTTACCGTTGAAGATAGCCTTGATTCCGTTACCGTTATCGCCTTCGCCACCGTCCATACCGTACTTAAGCTCTTCAAGACATGGGTGAGGAACTGTCTCGAAACAAGACTCCTGCTCACCTCTCTGGAATGTGTTAATGAAAGTGAACTGTCCCTTGCCGCCGCCGAAGCCATACCAGTCGTCAACGTCAGCGAGCCAGTGCATGAGATAGTAGCCGTCCTCACCGCCGTATGCAGACTTCATATCCTCATAAATTGGGTTAAGAGCGTCTGTACCGTTCTGTGTAGCAGGGTAAAGCTTAGGATCGTTTTCCTCAGTAGCTGTATCAGCCTTGAGCTTCTCCTGCTCCCAAATTGTGTTGTACTCGATATCACCGTAGCCGTATGCAATCTCAGACCAACCTGGAATGATAGCCTCAAGTGTTTTCCAGCCCTTTTCAAGGTCGCCTGTGCTGCCGCTGATAGTACCGTTCTTAGCGAGTACATCGTGCATAGCTGTTACCCATGCCATGTAGGACATAGCCTCAGAAGTTGTCTCGTGACCGTAGTCAGGAGCCTCAACTACGAGTGTTTCAACAGCGTGGTAAGGAATACCAAAAGAACCGCCCTGTGTCTGATCGCTCATGTAGCCATTCTCGATACCGTTAGTGATAACGTCATCGTAGAGTGATTCAAACATCTTAGCGTAAGAATCATAATCCGGCTTAGCGTACTCGTTTGGTGTTGCATCGAAACCTGAAGCAAAAGCAGGAACGAGTGCAGTAGCTGACATTGCAGCGGAAAGAATACCAGCTGCAAGAGCTTTGTTTTTCTTGCTTATCATTGTTTTTTAACCCCTCTCAATAAAATTTGGTTATAAAATGGTTTTGTTCCGCATATACGGAACTCGTATACGAAAATACTTCGTACACTGTGAATAGTCATAGAACTATCACAATTTTCAAACTATTTTCAATACTATTATAAAGCATATTTTCTTTAAAGTCAACAGCTTGGCGAATTTTATGTAATGCGTTAATAATTTTTTGGTGCAATGCACAATTAAAAATCCCATTTTTGTATATTTTGACCACCACAAAAATTTTACAAAATCGCAATATATTAAGTAATTGTGAACAAATTCCATAATTTTACCTTTAACCTAAAATTCATCTGCTTTACAGTTGCTTTTCACCATATATTCACCAATATTATATATAATTTTTACAAATTCTTTTCGCAATTTTTTTGTGCAGCTTTCAGAATTTAACATTTTGTTCACATATTATTCATCTCACGTACACATAAATTTGAGATAATACTATAGATAATGGGATATTATAATTACATACTTTTACCCTCATTTGTAATTTTGAATTTCCTACATTATTATATATGTGTATACTGCTCTCGGATACATAAGGGAATCCGCAGCTGCAACGGCTCCGATACTCCCATAAATCTTAATTAAGGAGGAATATCATGATCACTATTGAAAATCTAACTAAGTATTATGGCAATAACCGTGCCGTAAACAATATCAGTTTTACAATAAACGATAATGAAATTCTCGGCTTTCTTGGACCAAACGGTGCAGGCAAGTCAACAACTATGAATATGATAGCAGGCTATCTCCCCATGACTGCGGGAAAAGTCACTATCTTCGGCAGCGATGTTTCAAAAGAGCCTGTAAAGGCTAAGAAAAATCTCGGCTATCTCCCCGAAATTCCACCTGTTTACCCCGATATGCGTGTAAGGGAATATCTTTCATTCTGTGCAGGTCTGAAACGTATCCCCATTACAAAGAAAAGCAAGGAAATTGCCCGTGTTATGGAGCTTCTCAAAATCACAGACGTTAAGGACAAGCTCATTAAAAACCTCTCAAAGGGCTATAAACAGCGTGTTGGATTTGCTCAGGCACTTTTAGGCAACCCAAAATTCCTTATCCTCGACGAGCCTACAGTTGGTCTTGACCCCAAGCAGGTAGCTGAGGTAAGAAGTCTTATCAAGGACTTGAAAAAAGAACACACAGTTATTTTCAGTTCCCATATCCTCTCAGAAGTTTCAGCTGTCTGTGACCGTGTTGTAATTATCAACAAGGGCGATATTAAGGCAATTGACACAATCGAAAACCTTGAAAAGCAGACAGGCGGCTCTCTCACTCTCCACATCAGAATCAAGGGCAGCAGAACTACAGCTGCTGAACTCATTTCAAAGAATGAGGGCGTAAAAGAGATTGCCAAAACCAACGCCGAGGGCGATGATACATATGAATTTATCGCTGAAATTGAGGGCGATGGTGATGTTGTGAAAAACAACATTATGAGAGATTTGTTGAATAACAATATTCAGATTTCTGACATCTTCACAGAAAAACCCGACCTTGAATCAGTATTCGTAAAGCTTATCAATTCAGGCACATCAGGCGGAATGAAAGAGCTTTTCAACGAATACAGAGATGATATGGTTGCCGCACAGGCGGAAGAACTCAAAAAGGAGGGCAATGAATAATGTTTTCAATCTATAAAAAAGACTTGCAGGGATATTTCTTTACGCCCTTCGCCTACATTGTAACAGGTTTGTTCCTGTTTATGTTCACATTCGTTTTCAACGGAAGCCTCGGAACTCTTGACCAGGCAACTTTCTACTTCTCCTTTGCCAATACATTTTATAATGTAATCATTATGTTCATCTTCCTCATTCCGATTATCACTATGAGAACTTTTGCCGATGAACGTAAATTCGGCACGGAAGTACTGCTTATGACCTCGCCAATTAACGTGGTACAGATTGTTCTCGGCAAGTATCTTGCAAATATCACACTTTTCCTTTTTATGCTTGCCTGCTCCCTTTTCTTCCCCATTTACGCATCATTCAAAGGTGAAGTCGTAATGAGCCAGCTTATTTGTGCTTACCTCGGTTTCTTCCTTTGGGGAGCAATGTACATTGCAATCGGACAGCTTGTTTCTTCCTTTGTGGAAAACTCAATCCTTGCCGCTATTCTCGGTGAAATTGTAATGTTTGTATTCCTGTTCATTGATGACTTCACAATGACAGACTTCATAGCACAGTATCCCGGATTACAGTCTGCTCTCTATTCCTTTGCAGCACAGCCCCGTTTCGCTTATTTCTCACAGGGCTTTATCAGACTTTCCGATATTGTATTCTTTTTATCCGCAATAATTGTATGTCTTGTATGGAACTATATCTCCATTGAAAAAAGACGTTGGAACAGGGGGTAAGCCGATATGGATAACAAAAATGATAAAAAGAAGCTTAACCTTTCGGGAGCATTCGCAATCGTCCTTGCAATTCTGGTACTCGTTGTATTTGTACCGCTGAATATGATTTTCTCCTATTCAGACAAGGTATTCGATATGACTCCCAATGGAAAATATTCACTTGATGAAAAAACAGTTGAAATTCTCGACAAAACTTCGGATAAGGAAATTGAGGTTTTCTTCCTCAACACCCTTTTCAACCTTAAAAATGAACCGCCTGCACTTCCTCTGTATCATACTTTAATGGAACTTGACAAGCGTGATAACATTACTGTTACCTGCTTCAACCCCAACGAGGATACAGAACTTGCGGAATCTCTCAATCCTAACGGCGTTCTCACCGTAAAAATGAATGATGTTTTCGTAAGATGCGGCGATACAATCCGTCAGATTTCAGGAAATCTTTTCCAGACAGACGCTAACGGTGCTGATATCTACGCAGGTGAAAACCTTATCACAGGTGCAATTTATCAGTGTACAACAGGAAGCCTCCCAACTGTATACTTCCTCAAAGGCTACAGCGAAAAGACTCTTGAAGATGACTATTCCATTTACAGAGATACTGTAATGACTGACAACTACGATGTCAAGGAACTTGACCTTTCAACAGTTGACGCAGTTCCCGAAAACACAGCTATTATCACTATTGCTGCTCCCGTCCGTGACATCAGCGACTCTGACTGTAAGAAACTCAGCGACTACATCGACAACGGCGGAAAAATGCAGATGCTTCTCTCCCCTTGCGATACTGAGGGTAAATTCGAAAATATCGAATTCCTCCTTGCAAAGTTTGAAATCGGTATGGATTACAACATTCTCCGTGAGAAGAATTCAAAATGGCAGCTTAACGATATGAACTCCGTTCAGTCAGACAGCCACTTTGTAATCACATATCCTGCTAAGGCTGAGGATTACTCCGAGGACCTTACAACTGACCTCAACACACTTATTGCTGACGGTACTTACGAGTCAGGCGTTTCCAACATCAGAAGCTTATACACTCTCGCTTCTTCGGGTGCTATGATTGAAAAGGCATCAATTATCGAAAACCTCCCCACAGCTATGGACAGCTCTGAATACACTTGTATAAGCGAGCCTATGGGCGGTGACGCTCTTACTGCCGCAGCTGCTAAGGAAAAGTCAAATCAGCCTCTTGTTATGGGTTACTACTCATACAATAAGCAGACAAGTGCAAAGCTTTTCGTTATCGGCTGTGATGAGCCTATTGACAATAACCTTTATATTCCTTCATTCGGTACACGCCGACTTGTTCAGTTCTCAAACACATGGCTCTACTCCAGCGATATTGACCTTGGCATTGAAAATAAGTTCAACGCCTACGATACAATGGTATTTGCCAGCGGTGCTGAGGCTTCAAAAACAATCAACACATTCTTTGTTATCCCCGCTGTATTTGCAGTAATCGGTCTGCTTGTATGGCTCAAAAGGAGATATGCTTGATGAAAAAAGCTATTATTGCAATCGCTGTTCTTTTAATCGCTGCCGGCGGTTCTATTGCCGCTTTTATGAGTGTTAAAAGCAAAAGCGATAAAGAAACAAAACAAGAAGAATCCCGACTTTCCGACTATGTTCTGTTCGACTTTGACGCAAATTCTATAAATAAGGTTGATATATCCTGTGCTGACGGCGATTACACCTTTGAATATGCTGAGGAAGAATGGAGCCTCACAGAGTACAGCGATTCTTATTTTGACACAAATCAGACTGCTGTTCAGGGTATTGTTACCTTTATGTCCTATTTACAGGCAAAGGACAGCTACGGTGAATTGACAGATGAAGCTAAGGCAAACTACGGTCTTGAAAATCCCTATGTTGTTACATTATCAGGAGATTCAAAGCCATATACCCTCTACATCGGAAAGCAAAGCCCCACAGGGGAATACTACTACGGCTACACAAATGAAAAAGAAAATGTGTATGCCCTCCCCTCCTCAATTATAAGCAACATTTTCGTTGACAGACTTACCCTTAAAGACAAGGATTTCATTCCATATATTACAAGTGAAATCGTTGGTCTTGAACTGGTCCGTGACGGTGAGAAAATCTATAACCTTGAACTTGATACAGATACAAATGTTTGGTCACTTCCCGACAGATATGATAAACTTTCAGTTGACCAGACAAAAGTAGGAAGTATGCTGGCGTTGATTACCCGTCTTACAGCTGAGGTAATGCTCCCCGAAGATGAAAACGACATCAAGACATACGGCTTTGATAAGCCTATTGCGGAGTTTACTGTTACTGCCATTGACGGCACAAAGAAAACTCTCCTGTTCAGCAAATACGGACAGAATGCTGATACTTATACATATGTATACAATCAGGAGGCAAAGCAGGTTGAAACATTCTACTCAGGCGACCTCGATTTCATCGAAAAAGAGCCTGTTGACTTCCTTATGAAAAAGGTTGAATGTGCTAACCTCCACGCTACATCTGAATTTGAGATAATCAGCGAAAATCTCAACGCTTCATTTACACTTAATGCAAATGAGGACTGGGCTAAGTACAAGGATAACGATATTGACCTTTCAAATGCCTCTGTACTTAACTATTTCGAGAATTTCTTCAATCACGTTGCATACTTTGCATTTGAGGAAATCGACGTTGAAAGCAAGCCTGAACTTGAAAATCCGCTGTTTACTGTAAAATTCACAAAAACCAACGATGTACACACACAGGTTGATTTTGTTGAATCCGACAACAGCGAATTGTGCTATATCTTCATCAACGGAGAATACACAGGAACTCTTACAAGTACTGAATTTATCAACGGTACTGATTCAGCAGCTGCTGCATTTGAACTTTTCTGCAAGCAGGCAGGAATTGAAAAATAACATTTTGCCCTCCGCACAGGAGGGCATTTTCTTTGTTCTGATACAGATAATGTTGAAATTTATCAGCTTACAACATCTCACAAATATCAAGGGCATCTCTAAAAACTCGTTTGATTAAAGAAAAAACAGATAGGTGCGGCAGCTGCAAGGAAAGCTTCCGAAGGCGTGCTTTCGCACTCCAAGGGAGGTTGACGCAGCAGATGTTGTGCATAGCTGTTTTTTCTCAAAAGGGGTTTTTAGAGATGCCCTCAAATAATTTCTAAATTACACTTGCTTTTTTTCTCATTTTGCTATATAATAGTAATAGCGTAATTTACGGAGGGAATTTTTATGAATACTAAAATCGGCTTTGATAACGAAAAATACCTGAAAATGCAGTCGGAGCATATCCGTGAGCGTATTGACCAATTCGGCGATAAGCTTTATCTCGAATTCGGCGGAAAGCTTTTCGATGATTATCACGCATCACGTGTTCTCCCAGGGTTCAAACCCGACAGTAAGCTCCAATTGCTACTTGAACTGAAAGATGATTCGGAAATTGTAATCGTAATCAACTCCGATGATATTGAGAAAAATAAAATCCGTGGGGATTTGGGAATTACATATGATGTGGACGTAATCCGTCTGTTGAATATTTTCAGAAAAATCGGACTTCTTGTAAGTTCCGTAGTCCTCACTCGCTACGACAATCAGCCTACTGCCGACGCTTTTGCCGCAAGACTTGAAGCGCTTGGAGTGAACGTATACCACCACTACAATATCAAGGGTTATCCCTCGGATTTACAGCGTATCATCAGCGAAAACGGCTTCGGCAAAAACGAATATATCGAAACTTCACGAAAGCTTGTTATTGTAACTGCTCCGGGTCCCGGCAGCGGAAAAATGGCTACCTGCCTTTCACAGCTCTACCACGAGCATAAGCGTGGACTTAATGCAGGCTATGCTAAATTTGAAACATTCCCTATCTGGAATCTTCCCCTCCGTCACCCTGTAAATATCGCATATGAGGCGGCAACTTCCGACCTCAACGATGTGAATATGATTGACCCATTCCACCTTGAAGCATACGGCGAAACTACGGTAAACTACAACAGAGATATTGAAATTTTCCCTGTTCTCAATGCTATGTTCGAGAATATTTTAGGGGAATCCCCATACAAATCCCCTACGGATATGGGCGTAAATATGGCAGGAAACTGCATTTCAGATGATGAAGTTACCTGCAAGGCGGCATCTGATGAGATTATCCGCCGCTACTATGTGGGACTTTGTGACCGCCGTAAGGGACTTATTTCCGACGATGAAGTTACAAAGCTGTCACTTCTTATGAAACAGGCAAATATCAATCCCGAAAGCAGAAAAACCGTTGAAGTTGCATTGAAAAAAGAGGCTGAAACAGGCGCACCTGCCGCTGCTATGGAACTTCCCGACGGAACACTTCTCACAGGCAGAACTTCTGACCTTTTAGGTGCGGCATCGGGACTTCTTCTCAATGCGTTGAAGCATATGGCTGGACTGGACGACAGTATTCTCCTTATGTCGCCTCACGTTATTGAGCCGATTATGGATTTAAAGGTTAATCACTTGGGCAATAATAATCCTCGAATTCACACAGATGAAACTCTCCTTGCCCTGTCAATTTGTGCAACTACCGATGACAACGCAAAACGTGCTATGGAGCAGATTTCAAATCTCCGTGGCTGTGAGGTTCATTCCACCGTTATTCTCTCTCCTGTTGATGAGCGTATTTTCAAGCGTTTGGGAATTAATCTCACCTGTGAGCCGAAATATAACTGAAAATGATATGAAAATGGGCGGTCAATTCAATTTTGAATTGACCGCCCGTTTTCTTTAATATAAATCATTCCTCAATTAATTTGCCATTATTAAAAGAGTAAATATTTTCCATTTTGTACCCATATGAAGAATTTGGTACGCTGATGTGAGGTTCAAATGTAAAAGCTTTTACAGACGAAAGCTTTGCTTTGCTGCCCTTTTCAATATAAATTCTGTCATTTTTATCCATAACAATTGAATGTCCGAGATTTCCCATAAAATCAAGGTTTACATAACCTTTTTCAGCAATTATTTTATTTATGTGATAATACAACTCCTCAAAAGTAGTATCAACAGTTACATACTCCTGCATTGCTTTATGGAGGTGTTTTTCCATAATCAAACCATTTCGCCACTCATCATTTTGAATTTTTTCAACTTCTGTAACAACATTGCCATTCTCTATTATAATAGTTCGGGCGTAATCACCCCATATATTATTGTTTTGTGGGCTTAAATCAATCGTGATTATGTCATTTTCCTCAATTTTTATATCAGAAGTTTTGTATTCCCTGCCTGATACTGAAACAGCAGTTTCCTTTCCGCAAAATACAAATGCACCAACGTCCCAGTACCAAAACGAATCTGCACCGTGAGTAAGCAAATATTTTTCACAAAGAGTTCTTATTTCGTTTAAATTCATTCCGGTTTCTATTATTGACGAAATATACGCTATTGTATCACGATTCAGATTTTGCATATCTTTGATAGTCATTTAAACTTCCTCGCTTTATAAAAGCGTTTTTATCTTCGTCAGAATAACATTCGCCGCATCGAATTTGCTCATAAGTTCCAGTTCCTCATCGCAGTTGGCTGTTATCATCGTGATAATATTCGTATCCGTGCCGAAGCCTGCACCGTCTTTTTTAAGGGAATTGGCACAAATCATATCGCAGTTCTTGGAAATCAGCTTTTTCCGTGAATTTTCAATCACGTTGTCAGTTTCCATTGAAAATCCGCAGATAACCTGTCCCTCACGTCTGTTTTCACCGATATATTTCAGAATATCCGTAGTACGCTTTAACGATATGCTCATATCGCTGTCGGATTTTTTTATTTTATGGTCAGCAGTTGAAACTGGGGTATAATCCGCCACAGCCGCCGCCTTTATAACAATATCCGTATCATTTAAACGGCTCTTTACAGCGTTGAACATATCCTCCGCTGACTGAACTTTCACCACATCAACAAACATAGGCGGTTCAACCTCGGTATGTGCCGCAACTACAGTTACCTCCGCACCACGGAGCATAGCTGCTTTTGCCATAGCAAATCCCATTTTTCCGCTGGAATGGTTTGTGATAAAACGCACAGGGTCAATGCTCTCACGGGTTGCACCTGCTGTCACGAGAACTTTTTTTCCTGCCAAATCCTTTTCAAAGGCAATTTCACGGAGAATATACTCCACCAGCGTATCTTCATCGGGGAGCTTTCCGTCACCGATGTCACGATTTGCAAGCATACCCTTTACAGGCTCGATAATCTTATAGCCGTGACGTTTCAGCTTTTCAATATTCTCCTGAACAATCGAATTGTGGAGCATATTGTGATTCATAGCAGGAGAAACGAGAATTGGGCAGGTGCAAGCCATAACTGTTGTAGTCAGCATATCATCGGCAATTCCGTTTGCAATTTTGCCGATTACATTTGCCGTTGCAGGAGCAATAAGCACTAAATCTGCCTTTTTTGCAATTGCAACGTGTTCTACGCTGTACTGGAAATTGCGGTCAAATGTGTCGATAAGGCACTTATTCTGTGTAAGGGTTTCGAATGTGAGAGGATGCACGAAATTTGTAGCATTCTGCGTCATTGATACGTGTACCTCTGCACCTAATTTTGTCAGCATTCGTGCTACATTGCACATTTTATAAGCGGCTATGGAGCTTGAAACTCCAAGCAGTATTGTTTTTCCTTTGAGCATATTTTTACCTCCTATTTTTTATGTTTTTATTATAGCATATTTTTTTTGAAAAAGCTATAGATTTATACATAAAATTATGATATAATATAATTATTCAAAGGCAGCACAACTTTAACCTATACTGTGCTACCCTAAAACAGGAGGTACAAATTTATGCTTTTAGCTGTAGATATAGGCAATACAAATATAGTTTTCGGCTGTGTGACCGAAAATGACGAAATAGTGGTGTTTGAGCGAATTTCCACAAATCACAATGCAACCGCCGCTGAATATGCGGTACTTATCAAGACGCTCCTTGAAATGAACAATTTCAGATGTGACGAAATAACCGACGCTGTTATGTCATCTGTTGTTCCCTCGGTGACAAATACCGTAAAAGAGGCTATAAAAAAGCTTTTCAAGGTTGATGTTATGGTAGCAGGTCCCGGAGTTAAAACAGGTCTGAATATTCTTATCGACAACCCAAAGCAGCTTGGCTGTGACCAGGCAGTTGACGCTGTGGCGGCTATAAATACATATCCCGTACCGCTTATTATTATTGATATGGGAACTGCCACAACTATTTCCGTAGTTGACAAAAATAAAAACTACCTCGGCGGACTTATTATGACGGGTATGGGAGTTGCCGCTGACGCTCTTATTAACCGCACGGCACAGCTGCCGAAAATTGACTTTGAACTGCCGCCAAATGTTATCGGCACAAATACAATCGACTGTATGAAAAGCGGTGCATTGTACTCCAATGCCTGTGCAATTGACGGCATAATCGAGCGTATTGAGGAAGAACTGGGCGAGCCGTGTACTGCCGTTGCCACAGGCGGACTTGCATCAACTGTAATTCCCCTTTGCAAAAAAACGGTACACGTTGACAATAATCTCCTTATCCGTGGTCTTACTATTATTTACCGCAAAAACAAAAAATAAGGTGTAACTACTTATATGAGATGCTTTGGTTATTACATAGTAAAAGCTTTGGCAAAACCCGAATGGTGTACTTTGAATACCTGCGAATTGCTTTCTGTAAGCGAAAACGGATTGAGCTGCAAATTTCCTGATTTAGAAAAATGCTTTTATATAAACTGCCCGAAAAGTGAAAGGGAAAAATATAAAGCATATTTAGGATTAAACGATGAGGAATTTTCAGAATTCTGTGATTTGGTTTCAGATTTGTTCAGCGGAAAAAGATTGACTACAGATGCAAGATTTTGCCGCTTTGAAGATGCAGTAAAAATGATACGGTACATTCATAATGCAGATGATTACAAAATTTATGGCTTGTATGCTGATGAAGATGTTTTTGATGTATTTGAAAGTGAAGGATATTTTAAGGCTGTTAAACCCGCCGATTATGCAGAAAATTGCGGAAAAAGCATTGGTTGGGAAATTCTCGGAAGTGAGTCGGCAGGTGCAGATTATTATTTTAACAGCTATATCACTAATTCGCTGAATGAGATAATTGAGAGCAAATGTGAAATTGAGCTAAAAGCAGATAATAAAACCGGGCTGATTCAAAATTCCTATGAAGAAATAAAAGAGTTTTGCAAAGTAATTCAAGGAATGGGCGAGCCTGTTCTATGGCTGCCATTTGAAATATGGGCATTTTCTAAAAACTCGTTTGATTAAAGAAAAAACAGATAGGTGCGGCAGCTGCAAGAAAAGCTTCCGAAGGCGTGCTTTCGCACTCCAAGGGAGATTGACGAAGCAGATGTCGTGCATAGCTGTTTTTTCTCAAAAGGGGTTTTTAGAGATGCCCATATATGATACCACTCTCGGAAACAACAGCAAACAAATCTGATTAGGGATTGGTATTAATATGAAAAAACGAGTCGGAGAAATCCGACTCGTTTTTATTAGGGGTATTATAGGGGTATAGAATTAAGCGGTTTTTTCGGGAAGAGATGTAAGGAGCTTTGCATCAAGCTTCTGAACAGCAAGACCGTCAGCAGCTGTCAGTCCATCTCCTGGGTTACAACAGTCAGCATTTGCTGCACCCTTTGCTGAAAGGCTGTACTTGTCAGCATTTCCGATAGCCTGGAAAATTGCAGCAGCATCAGCAATTGTTACAACGCCGTCACAGTTAGCGTCACCGTAAAGTGATACATTTACTGTAGGAGGTGTTACCGTTCCCTGTGTATATACGGATGCAAGTGTAGAATTGTTCTTTATAGCATCGAAGTAAATCTCGCCCCACTCTGTAAGCTCTGAGCCGTCCCAGCTGCTTACGAGGTCGAGATACTCAACGCCGCCGCTGTTGCCCATCCATGACCATGCGATATAACCCATATCGTTCTGCTCACAGTAGTTCATTACAGTTGCTTCGTCAACATCTCCGTCAGTATGCTTAAGACCGAACTCACCTACGAGTACGGGAGCACCGCACTTGAGAGCACCGTCAATGTTGTTCTTTACCATATCAGCTGTGCCGCCTGCATACTCATACATATGCATTGAGAATACAGTATTCTTATCAGGGTCAGATGCGAATACAGATGCACCCTCCTCCTTGATTGATGTTGGATACTGTCCCCAGCCTGCACAGTCAATCATAATCATATTCTTGATACCTGCGTCACGAACTGTCTTGATAGCCTGCTTGCAGCCGTCAGCCCATGTTGCACTGTTCCACTCGCCGTACCACTCGTTAGCAATGTTGAGGATTACATATTCAGCATTCTCATTGAGGAGGTCTGACATAGTTGCCCAGTATTCAGCAGCTGTTACGATATCTGCAATATTATTGCTTCCTGTAGCGTCGTGTGCTTCAAGAATACAAATCTGCTTATTTTCCTTACACCAGCCGATAATCTCCTCGATTTCAGCCTTTGATGTCTTATCCCACTTCACACCGTCAGAGCAAACGATACGAACACAGTTTGTACCAAGTTCAGCAGCTGCCTTGATAGACTGCTCTGTCTTGTCCTTGTACCAAGCGTGAGCGATATTTACACCACGCATTTCAAACTCGTTGCCGTTAGCGTCACGGATAGTCTGACCGTCTACATAGAAACCGTCATACTGTGTTGGAGGAAGTACGGGAGTTGTAGGAGTTGTTGTTGAAGAAGAACCGCCCTTTAAGAGATATGCGTCGAGAATCTGAATTCCTGACTTATCTGTAAGAGCCTCGCCGTCTGCCTCAGCATACCAAATCTGTCCCTCGTATGTATCGGACTTTCCAAGCTCTGCCTTAATCTTTTCGATAAGAGCCTCATCCTCTACAACTTCTGTTCCAAGTGAGCAGTTGAGGAAGTTATCTTCTACATTAACCTTGATAGAGCCGCTCTTTTTAGCCTCCCACTGGAGATTTACCCAGTAGTATTCGCCGTCAAGAGGAATTGAAACGCCCATACCGCCGTTAGCGTATGTAACGTCCTCGGGAAGTTCAACATTGATATAGAATTCCTTAGCAGCCTCGGGAAGTGTAATCTTGAAATTCTTAGTTGTCTTGTCATACTTAACTGTACCGTAATCCTTGTTAGGGTCAGCCTCTGTTGTAGGACGAGTTGTTGTAGTTGTAGCTGTTGTAGTAGGTCTTGTTGTTGTCTTTGAGGGGTCAACAGGTGCTATATCCTTTGAATAAAGGTCAGCAGGAAGTTCATCAAGAGTAATGCAGTATTCGCTCTGATACATCTCAATTGTATCTTCCTTTGTGTTGAATACAGGGTTAGAAAGGAAGTTTGTATCATCGCTTCCGCCGTCGTACCATGTGCAGAAATAGAGCCAGCCAGCCTTTTCGTTAAGGAGATTGTCAACAGTTGAGAAGCTGTCATTCTCTGTCATAGCAACCATTTTTACGCTGTCATATCTGTCCATAATTCCGTAGAATGTTGAACCGATAGCACTGTCGTTGTGCTTGAGAACAGCAGTTCCTGTTGACCAGTCTGTACAGTTGTACTTATCGTATCCGATGATATCTACATAAGCATCGCCTGGGTACCAGTCGTGTGAATACTCATAGTTGTAGCTGTTCCACTCCCAGATAAGGTTGTGGCAGTCGAACTCATTTGTAAGTGTTTCATATGTGTAGATCCAAAGCTTCTTATAAGCCTCTGAACCCTCTCTGCCCCACCAGAACCATGAGCCGCTTTCACCGCCTGAGCCTTCAGCCTCGTGGAGAGGACGCCAGAGAACAGGAATACCCTGAGCTTCAAGCTCCTTGAATTCCTTAGCAAGAGTTTTAAGTCCCTGCATATAGTACTCATTTTCCTTTGTGCCGGGTGTAGCAGCCTTTGAAGGTGAGAAGTCTGTATCCTTAGCTGTATAAGTTGTCTGAGCCCAGTCAATCTTCTGACCGATTTCGTAGCTTGCGAAATCCTTGGGAACATTGTAGTGGAATGAAGCAGTAGCAATACCCTTCTTGTCCTTTACCCAGTCAATGATACGGTCAGTTGAGCCGTCATCGCTGCCGAATGCAGGACAGCAGAAGTTACCGTAGTCGAAACCTCTGATAGCAGGATATTCACCTGTGAGGTCCTTTAAATACTCAAACTCAGTTTCAAGACCGTGAGGGCCGCCTGAGTAGATTTCCTGCTGACCTGAAATGATATTCTTTCCGTAAACACTTGCAAGATAAGCCATGAGAGAACGTGTCTCAGCTGTGGCATTGATATCGCAAGGAGTTGTTTCGAGAGCCTTTATAGGAGAAAGAGAAGCTTCCTCAACTGTAAGGTAGTCGAACTTTGTCCAGCCCCATGACTTGCTGATTGTGATTTTATTCTCGCCCTTCTGGAGCAGAGCAGTTGTAGAAATAGGTGCAAATTCGCCCTCAGGAATGCTGATCTGTGCCTGGTCAACACCGTTGATTGCGAGATTCTGAACCTTTGAGCCGCCAACGCCGTAAGCGTAGATTGTCAGCTTATACATACCTGCGGAAGCAACTTCCACATCAACGGAAACTGAACCGTCATCCTGCATATAAGCAACCTTATCGCCGCTTGCTCCTGCTTCTGTAACAGCTTCAACAGTTTCAGTCATAGTACCGTTTTCGAACTCGTACTTCTGACCGCCCTCAGCATATGATGTAACTGCTGAAATAACAGTACCGTTGAGAGCCATTGCGGCAGCCATAATAGCTGCACCTGTTTTCTTCATAAAATTCTTGTGCATAGTTTATACCCTCCATTTTGCCGTGCTTGTAAGCCAGGCAATTAAAACTATTTCGGCAAGCCTATCCCTTAGCTTACCTTACTCCGTACTTTAATTATACTATTCATTTAGGCAAAAAGTCAAGGGATTTAATCTTAATTTTAAGCAAAACACAAAAATTCGTATATATAAACAAATAGTAAGCTGTCGTTTTAGTCACTTTGCAAAATTCCGACTTAAATTCAGCTTAAATTATCAGCTGAATTTATATTAACAATAAACCACGATAAACCAAACTTTCGCCCCTTTACATTTCCCTTGAAATGTTGTATAATATAATTGCAAAAAACTTTTTTGGGAGGCTTTATGGTACTTCTTGTAGTTGATACTCAAAAGGCAATAACCAACAGCAGTCTATATCAATTTCAATTGTTTGAAGTTAATATTGTAAAACTGATAAAGACCGCCAGAAACAGCGGAATTGAAGTGATTTTTATTCGTCATGATGACGGTGCAGGAAATCAGCTGACAAAAGGAAATAACGGGTTTGAGATATACGAAAAGTTTCAGCCCGAGGAAAATGAACGCATTTTTGACAAAACAGTAAATAGTGCCTTTAAAAATACCGGTCTTGCGGAATATTTGAAAGAAAAAGGCGAAAATACAATTGTTATTGTTGGGTTGCAGACGGAATATTGTATTGATGCAACGATAAAGGCAGGCTTTGAAAGAGGATTCAGAATGATAGTTCCTGCAAATTGCAACAGCACATTTGACAATGAATATATGTCCTCAGAGCTGACCTATAACTATTACAACAGTTTTATTTGGAAGAAAAGATATGCAGAATGTATTTCTTTTGAAGAAGCGCAAGAGATGCTGCGGGCGGTGGTAAAATGACTGAATATCTGAAAAAATATATGGAAGAAACAAATAAACGTCTGAGAAATTATACCGATAAAGCCGAACTGGAGGAAATATTTCTGGAGCATAAGGACAAAATCGCCTTTATGCAGCACGAAAGGCTCGTCCACTTCCTCGTGACAATGCTGTTTGCAATTGTCCTTTCAATTTTCATCTGTACCTTTTTATTCAGCGAAAATCCTGCACTTCTTGTTCTTGTGGTTATAATTATGGTACTGCTGGGATTTTACATAAAACACTATTATTTTCTTGAAAATACCGTTCAGAAAATGTATGTAATCTATGACGATATACTGAATTTACGCCGAAAGGAGGCTGAAAGCCTTGACGAAAAAAGAAATAGCCAAGCTTGCCTGTGAGGAATTGCAGAAAATTTACCCCGATGTGAAATGCTCCCTCGACTACACAAAGCCATATGAGCTGATGATTGGGGCAAGACTGGCGGCACAATGCACCGATGCAAGGGTAAACATCGTTACAAAGACGCTTTTCAAGAAATATCCCAGCCTTGAAGCCTTTGCAAATGCGGATATTGAGGAACTTGAACAGGACGTCAAGCCCTGCGGATTTTATCACACTAAAGCAAAGAGTATCAAGGAAATGGCAGGGCAGCTTATAAATGACTTTGGCGGAGAAGTCCCCGACACTATGGAGGAACTGCTGACACTGTCGGGAATTGGCAGAAAAACGGCTAATCTTATGCTGGGGGACATTTTCGGCAAGCCTGCAATTGTAACAGATACCCATTGTATACGCATAACGGGGCGGCTTGGACTTACGAAAAATAAAGAGCCTGCAAAGGTTGAAAAAGATTTGATAAAGCTAATTCCTCCCGAAAATTCCAGTCATTTCTGTCACCAGATTGTGGAATTCGGCAGGGATATATGCAGTGCAAGAAAGCCGAAATGCGGCGACTGTCCATTGAATTACTTTTGCAAATATTATTGCTCCCACAAATAAACCTTGCCGTCAAATACTTGGCACGGTATAATTGGTGGAGCAATATAACGGAGGGAATAAATAATGCTTTTTACATTTGAACTCAAAACCCCTGCACAGGGACTTATCAACATCACAGCTGAAGTTGAGGAAGCTATTAAGGAAAGCGGAATTCTTGAGGGAATATGCGTGGTTTTCTGTCCTCATACAACAGCGGCAATTACCATAAACGAAAATGCCGACCCCGATGTGAAATCGGATTTCATCAAGGGAATGGATAAATTTTTCCCTGATTTAAGCGAATTTCAGCATTGTGAGGGCAATTCCGACGCACATATAAAATCTTCTGCCATAGGTGCAAGCGAAACCGTTATCATCAAAGGCGGCAAACCTCTCCTCGGCACTTGGCAGGACGTTTATTTCTGCGAATTTGACGGACCGAGAAACAGAAAATTTTACGTAAAAACCTTATAAAGGGCATCTCTAAAGGGCATCTCTAAAAATCCGTTTGATTAAAGAAAAAACAGATAGGTGCGGCAGCTGCAAGGAAACCTTCCGAAGGCGTGCTGTCGCACTCCAAGGGAGGTTGACGAAGCAGATGTCGTGCATAGCTGTTTTTTCTCAAAAGGGGTTTTTAGAGATGCCCTAAATTGAGTAGGACGGAATGAACCGCCCTCTCACACCACCGTACGTGCCGTTCGGCATACGGCGGTTCAATTCAAAATTAAATATGTACTAATGAATAGTAATCTGAAATACTGACTAAGCCACGCTTTGTCAGTATTTCT
>JAFSBM010000126.1 GCA_017437285.1 Ruminococcus sp.
ACGCATTCAATCAAAGATACTGTTTCAGCAGTAAAAGAAAAAATAGTAAGCGGTACGGCTTTACTATTTTAGACAATCCCAGTTTGTCAGTATCTTAAATAGAATATATGTGACAGAAAACATCGTAGAAATACGGTGTTTTCTGTTACCCAAAACCCCACAATTTCATACATAACCACAGGTTAGTACGAATACCTTGTGTGATTTTTTGAAAGGCTTAGAAAGGCAATTTTGCCCGATTTTCGCCCCGAAAAATGACAGAAACAAGGCAGTAAGTATCTTCCCTGTGGTTTTTTTGTTTTCAGGCGGAAAGGAGGATTGATATGCCGAGAATGAGCAAGAAACGGAAACAAGAGTGGGCGTTGTTTCTGAATGAAAGAAATCGCATTACCTACAACGAACTTTGCAGAAAGTGCAGTAATGACTGCAAGCAGAGTTTCCGCTGTATCGTAGTGCTTTGCCCGAAGTATTTATCGAAAAGGAGAACGAAGAACAATGAAGCAGACGGAAAATGAAATGAATGTAAATGTACCTCTTGAAGTTATCAAGGCAAGTGAAATCGAACCGAAAGAAGTGAAATGGCTGTGGTATCCGTATATTCCGTTCGGCAAGGTTACGCTGTTGCAGGGCGATCCGGGCGATGGAAAAAGCAAGTTAATGCTTTCCATTGCCGCCCTACTCTCTAAGGGCGAACCTCTGCCCTTTACTGAAACGGAAGAAACCGAGCCTATGACTATCATCTATCAGACAACGGAAGATGACGCAGACGATACGGTAGTACCCCGATTTAATTCAGCCGGTGGGAATGGAGAAAATCTTATCTTCATCAAGGAAGATGAAAAGTCTTTATCCTTTGGGGATAACCGTATTGCTGAAGCAATCGAAAGGTATCACGCAAAACTTTTAATTCTTGACCCGATGAGTTCCTATATCGGAGAGAACTGTTCAATGAACAATGCCAACGAAACACGAGCAGAGTTTAATCATCTGATTGCGGTTGCGAAGAATACTGGCTGTGCAATCGTGATTATCGCTCATATGAACAAGATGAGAGATACCAATCCACTTTATCGTACCAATGGTTCTATTGATATTGCGGGTGCTGCAAGAAGTATTCTTGCAATCACACGCACACCGAACAAAGAAGCACCAGCGGAAAGATATATGGTGCAAGTGAAATCCAACCTTGCCCCGACAGGCTCTGCAATTCTCTTTGAGGTTGCAGAAAAAGGAGTGGACTTTATCTCTGAAATGGAAATGACAGCAGAAGAAGCGTTCCAATCCCTTGCCCCTAAAATGGGCAGACCGAACGATAAGGAAATCAAGGCAAAAGAATTTCTTTTGGAAATGCTGAAAGACGGAGAAATGCTTTCTTCAGATTGCGAAGAAAGACTTGAAGCCGCAGGGTTCAAGAAATCGACCATCAAAAAGGCAAAGAAGAAAGCAGGAGTTATCTCCAAAAAGAAAGGCTTTCTGTGGTACTGGTCTTTGCCGATGGGCGATATACCGAGAGAATAATGCAGGCTGTCTGATGAGTGGACAGTCTGTTTTTATGATTGAGGTATCATAAGGAGGTCAAGGGGGAACTCCCTTGCCCACGACATCTTTGCAGACGAAGTCTGAAAGTGTCATAGTGGGTTACACACATTCAAAGAATGTTGTGTAATGGCTTCGCCCCTGTCTGGAAAGGAGAGCAAAATGGCAAAAACCAACAAGGCAGATATGAGTTGTGCAAGGGTAAAACAGTACACCGCTTCTGATGTGAGCAAGGCGGAAAGGCACAACGAACGCAAGAATGAAACCTATGAAAATATGAATGTAATTGTGGAACGAATACCCTTTAATGTGCATTTCAAAAAACCGACTGCCCCGACCTATATGGAACAGTTAAAGCAGATGGAAACAGACGGGCAGGTGTCGCTTCGTGGGTTAAGGAAAGACGCAACACTCTTTAATGAGATTGTGATTGATGTGAACACGATGTACTTCGAGCGTAACGGTGGTTATGAATACGCAAAGCAGTTTTATGAAGAAGCCTATCATTTCATCGAAGAAAAATTCGGTGCTGACAATGTTATATCGGCAGTAATGCACGCTGATGAAATCAATGTAGCGGCAACCGAAGAACTTGGAAAAGAGGTTTACCACTATCATCTTCACGCTATGGTTCTGCCTGTGGTGGAGAAAGAAATCTTATGGAGTAAGCGTTGCAAAGACCCCGAACTGCGAGGAACGGTCAAGGCGGTTGTTAATCAGATAAGCCATTCAAAGAAATGGAAATCGGATATTCCGCTGACCGATGAAAAAGGAAATCCATTGCTAAGAAAGAACGGGAAACCGATGTTCCGAGCTTCGTACAGCATACTGCAAGATGAGTTGTTTCACTATATGACGGAACAAGGGTTCAAAGGCTTTCAGCGTGGCGAATACGGAAGTACGGCAGAGCATTTGACTTCCCTGCAATATCAAATCAAACAGGATAAAGAGCGATTGGAGAAGTTGCAGAAGCGTATTCAAAAGGAACAGGTTAAGTATGAGCCTGCCCGTCATATTTCCAAAACCTTAAACGAGATTGACAGTATGGGGCAGAAAACAATCACAGGTAAAATGGCAATCTCCAAAGAGGATTATTCTGAGCTGACTTCCCTTGCCAAAGAGGGCATTACCAGTCGTGCGGAAATCAATAAATTGGAGCAGAGTGCAAATTATTACCGACAGAAATATTTTGACAGTGCAAATGCACTGGAAAGAATGAAAACCAAATACAACGAACTGAAAGAAAAGTGCAGACCTTTTCTTGAAGCGTTGGAGCATTTCCCCGAAGTTGCTAAACTTTTTACCGAAAAAGTGAAGCAACTTTTTTCTTTTAAGGAAGCACAGGAACGAGCCGAAAAAGAAGCAAGGGAAAAAGAAAGACAGGAGCGTATCAAGGCACGAAGAAACAAGCGTGGTATGGAAAGATAACCATTTCCATTGTACTTGCAACTTAATGACTTCTTGATATGTTCAGATGAAACAGGCTGTATTTGTGGGGTGTTCTAAACGGAATGCCCCACAGTCAATTTATGAAAAGGAGAAACGGACGATATGAAAGAAAACACTTTATCTTATACAACACGAATAGGTAAAACCACTTTTATTGTAAATGTGAAGCAATCGGAAAGTGCGAAGAAGCCTTTGAATACGGTGTTTCAAGAAATATGCAGACACGAGATGTTGGGAGATTTTTCAGCGGATAAATATTTGAATTTAGAAAACTTACAAAAATCATCTTGACAAACTCGTTCCCGAAGGCACGGGATACAGAGCGAAAACAAGGTTTTCAAAGTTCTTCAATCTCCCTGAACTCATCAATGTATTCAAGGAATGTGCAGATATAAAGACAGCGGATATGCTTAATCTCCCTGTTCCTGAAGCACATTTCCACAATGTTGTTGTAAAGCCGAGTGATATTCAAAAGGATATGGTTGCAGCTCTTTCGGACAGAGCAAAGGATATTCACGATAAAAAGGTACAGCCGGAAGAAGATAATATGCTTAAGGTCACAAATGATGGGCGTAAAATCGGACTTGACCAGCGACTTGTTGACCCTCTGCTCCCTGACGACCCGAACTCAAAGGTTAATACCTGTGTTGCGAATGTCTTTGACATCTATCAAAAGAATGATGATAAGAAGTCAACACAGCTCGTTTTTTGCGACTTTTCGACACCGAAAAACGACGGCTCATTCAATCTCTATGACGATATTCGTGATAAGCTCATTGCAAAGGGCGTTCCGAAAGAGGAAATCGCCTTTATTCACGAAGCGGACAGCGAAGCAAAAAAGAAAGAGCTTTTCTCAAAGGTAAGGCAAGGTAAAGTCAGAGTTCTGCTCGGCTCAACGGCAAAGTGCGGTGCAGGTACGAACATTCAGGATAAGCTCATAGCACTTCATCACCTTGATTGTCCTTGGCGACCAAGCGACCTCGAACAGCGAGAAGGCAGAATTATCCGTCAGGGTAACGAAAACAAGGAAGTTGAGGTTTACCGATATATGACCGAAGCGACCTTCGACGCTTACCTCTATCAGACGATTGAGAACAAGCAGAGATTTATTTCACAGATTATGTCAAGTAAATCCCCCGTGCGTTCCTGCGAAGATGTGGACGAAGCAACACTCTCTTATGCAGAGGTAAAGGCTCTCTGTGCAGGAAATCCTTTAATCAAGGAGAAAATGGACTTGGATGTAGCTGTAACAAAGCTCAAAGTATCAAAAGCCAACCATACCTCACAGCAGTATAGCATTGAGGATAGCGTTAGAAAGCATTTCCCCGAAAGGATTGCAAAGACGGAACAGCGTATCGAAGGCTACAAGTCTGACCTTGCACACGTCAAGGCACAGCCTATCGTAACCGAGGGTATCGCTCCTATGACGGTACTCAATAAGACCTTTACCGACAAAGAAGAAGCGGGCAAAGCTATCCTCCTTGCTTGCAAGCAAGTGAAATCAAAGGAAAGCCTTGAAATCGGCTCATATAAGGGATTTGATATGTCCCTTTCGTATGACAGTTTTGCTCAGGAGTTCCACCTTGAATTACAGCGTGAAATGTCCTACACGGTAACGCTTGGCACTTCCGAAAGCGGTAATATTCTCCGTATTGACAACGCCTTAGATTCCATTGAAAAGCGTTTAGAGAATAGTCAAGAACAGCTTGAAACCCTTAACGAACAGTTAAACACGGCAAAGGCTGAACTTGGAAAGCCATTCCCTCAAGAAGCGGAGCTTACAGAAAAGCTTGCTCGACTTGCTGAACTGAATACGCTTCTAAACATTGACGATAATGCCATTGAAAACGCTTCAATGGCAGCGGAAAAGAAGCCTGATATTTCTATTTCGGCAGATGAAGTAAAGCCGATGAGAAATGTATCTCCTGAAAAGAAGCCGTCCATTCTCGGCAGAATAAAGGAAATGCAGTCGGCTCAGGCTGGTAATATTACAAAGGAAAAGACTCCGACAAAGGACAAAACCTCTGAAATCAGCTAAATACAGCTCCTCTTGTCTTATGGCAAGGGGAGCAATTCTTTTTAGGAGGTGGAGATTTGAATTTGTTTGAAGCTGTAAAAGAGAGCGTAAGTCCTCGTCAGATAGCCGATTATTACGGCTTACAAGTGCGTAATGATATGGTTAGCTGTCTGTTTCACGAGGACAGAAATCCGTCTATGAAGTTGTACGACGACCATATCTACTGTTTTGGCTGTGGAAAACACGGTGATGTTACGGATATGGTTGGTGAGCTGTTCGGGTTATCTCCGAAAGAAGCGGCTGAAAAGATTGCTCACGATTTTGGCATAAGCTATGACAAACAACACGGTGAGTATAAGCCGAGCAAGGACAGCGTTATTGCCAAGATAAAGCGAGAACAGGAAAACGCAAAGAAAAATCACGCATTTAAAGTTCTTTGCGACTATTTCCATTTGCTTCGGGACTGGCGTATAGAATACGCTCCCAAATCAGCAGACGAGCCGTTAAATCCCTTATTCATCAAGGCTTTGATAGAAACAGACCACATTGACAACTTGATTGACTGTTTTATATCAGGAAGCAATCCTCATGCGCATATTCTGCTAACTATGCGACCGATTGATGATAAAGGCAAGTGGCAGGCTAAGACGCAGAAAGAGTATTTATGCAAACGCGGTGATGAAGAACGCGGCTTTACAGCAGCCGAGTTCAAGACTGCACAAGCTGACGGCTGGGAAAAGCAGTATCAGTATAAGGTAGACAAGAAAAAGCTGTATATGACTCCCACCGAAGCCGAACAGCAGGGATATGAGAGGGTAAGCAAAAATCCCAAAAGTACGCGATACGGAAGGCAAAATCCCATATGCGCCGAGTGGAACAGCGAGGAACAGGTCTTACGTTGGCGCAAAGCATGGGAAGGAGTCACGAATAAGGCACTGGAGCAGAACAGCATTGACGCACGCGTTGACTGCCGCAGCTTCAAGGAGTGCGGCATTGACGAGCAGCCGACTATTCACGAGGGTGTTTCCGCGCATATCATAGAACAGCGCGGCGGTGTTTCGGAACGGTGCGAAATGAACAGGCAAATAAAAGCTGATAACGCTTTGTTGCTTGAAATAAAGAAACAAATCAAAAAGCTATCGGCAATAGTTGTAGATAAGGTGAAAAAAACTGTTTTGGATTTTGCAAATACATTAGAGAATTTGCGGAACAGATATATATTTAACCGTTATGAAATAACGCAAAATGAAAACATATCCACAGAACTCAAACAGTATAACACCACTATTGATGTTACTGTTCAAAGGTATAACGGAATTGTCCAGCAGTTAGATAATAAAATTACCGAATTGAAGAAAATGAAAGCCGAGCAGAAACATTTAAATCCAATACACATTTTTCGCCATAAAGAATTGACGGAACATATAGACAAGACGGAAAAAGAAATAAAAAAATTGCAAAATCTCAAATCCGCCTTCCTTGACAAAATGAGTTGCAAATCTGAAAAAGATATTCCACAGTATAAAGCATTGCACATAAAAAATGATGATATTATTATAGAAATTGCTGCAAATAATACAGAATTAGAAAAACAATGTGCTGACGATAAAGCTGAATTTATATCAATCAAAAAGAGTATTCCGTCCGAAGATATGGTGGCGGTACAGGCTGAACGCTATACAATCCATGATGAATACACAAAATCAAATATACAAAAGCTACAAGAGAAATACGGACGTAAATACAGTTATGATATATACAAAGATGTTGAAGCTGATGTAAATATGGAACTGCACGAAAAACCATTCTCTATTCTAATGAGGTTAGAGAAAAACAAGCAACGAAATACAGACCATAACCACACAAAGTACCGAAATCACGAACAGGAACGATAATATTAAGAAAATTATTGACAATGGCACTAAAATATGATATAATATATATCACACAATAAACGTAACAGGTTTACGTTTGTAAAAAGACGTAACTATACAGGGAGAAAGCATGCTATTCCGGCTTTACGGTTGAAACCTTATACGATACATTAGGTCAGTTTACAAGGAACTACACGCAGACCGTGAAACGGGCTGCTGACAACAAACGGCGCTATGCTCCCGGCTGGGTGCATAGCACCTGTTTGTTGCGGGGGTTTCCAAAGG